>NZ_JBEXHP010000124.1:0-15427 GCF_040607895.1 Micromonospora sp. NPDC005220 | reverse complement strand
AGGCCAGCGGCGAGGGCGTCGCACCGCACCAATCGGACATGATCAGCGAGTTGCCGCCGTGGCACCCGAGGGTGGCCGGGGCCGCGATCTCGTACGGCTCAGGACTGCTGCTCGACCTGGCCCCGGATCGCGGTGAACTCGGCCTTCGCCTGGTCGGCGGACTTGAAGTACATGACCACCATGCCCAGGCTGCCCCGGTCGGCCCAGACGCAGATGCCCAGGGGCACGGACTCGGCCTTGCCGTCGCCGCAGCGCGCCTCACCGCCGAGCGGGCCGGCGTCGACTGCCGTCATCGTCGCCACCGTCAGCTGCTTGGACAGGCCGTCCACGTAGGAGTCGAGCTCCTTCTTCGGGTCCGCCAGCAGACCGGACACGCCCGTGATCATGACGAGGTCCTGCTTGGTCGGGTCCCCGTAGAAGGCGGCGACAGTGCTGGTCTCGTTCGGCGCCGCCGACTTCATCCCGCTGACCGCCTGGTCGGCGGCCGTCTGGAGTTCCGGGTCGGTGAGCTTCGGCCGGCCGGCGAGGGTGGCTGGCGCGACCACCCGGGTCTTGCTGGCGTCCACCACGGCGCCCACGTCGTCCTTGACGACGAACCAGGTGATCGCCACGCCGCCGAGGCAGAGCACCAGCACCACGGCCAACACGATCAGCACGATCTTGCCGACGTTCGACTTCTTTGCCGGGGGCGGGCCGCCGGCCAGGTTCGGGTCCCCGTACGGCTGGCCCGGCTGCGCGGGCGGAAAACCGGACTGTGCGGGCGGAAAACCGGACTGTGCGGGCGGGAAGCCCGGCTGTGCCGGTGGAAAGCCACCGGGCTGCTGCGGCTGTCCCTGCGGCGGCGGCCAACCGCCAGGCTGCTGGCCCGGCTGCTGCGACGGGTCGGGGAAGTCGTGCGGCGGGCCGTAGGGATTGGCCGGCGGCTGGGACATCAGTCAGCTCCAAGATAAGGGTGCAAAACGCGTGATCTTAACCCGGTTCAGCGCCCGTCGTTGTCCCGGCGAATACCCGCGACCAGCCATTGTCTGATCACAAACGGTCGCGGTGGCCGGGCCGTCCACGAGAGACGGTCCGACCACCGCGACGGTGGTACTGCGATCGGTCAGGCCGGCAGGCTCGCCGCACCGCGCGGCAGGAACCGCTGCCCGGTGACCCGCTCGGAGGTGCCGGTCCGGTCCAGGTACGGCGTGACGCCACCCAGGTGGAACGGCCAACCGGCGCCCAGGATCATGCACAGGTCGATGTCCTGCGCCTCGGCGACCACGCCCTCGTCCAGCATCAGCCGGATCTCCTGCGCGAGCGCGTCGAGCGCGTTCTGCCGTACCTGCTCGGCGGTCAGCGGCTGGTCACCCACGACGAGCAGCTTGGCCACCTCGTCGTTGACCTGGTCGTCGACCACGATCGGTTGGCCCGAGTCGGCGATCCGCTTGAGGTTCTCGCTGACCCCGAACCGGTCCGGGTACGCGGCGTGCAGGGTGCCGCCCACGTGGTACGCGACGGCCGGCCCGACCAGTTGGAGCAGGGCGAGCGGGCGCATCGGCAGGCCCAGCGGGTCCAGTGCGCTGTTCGCCACGTCCAGCGGGGTGCCGGCGTCGACGGCGGCGAAGACGGTGCCCAGGAAGCGGGTGAGCAGCCGGTTCACCACGAACGCCGGAGCGTCCTTCACCAGCACGCTGGACTTCTTCAGCTGCTTGCCGACCGCGAACGCGGTCGCCAGGGTGACGTCGTCGGTGCGCTCACCCCGGACGATCTCCAGCAGCGGCAGCACCGCCACCGGGTTGAAGAAGTGGAAGCCGACCACCCGCTCCGGGTGCTCCAGCTCGGCGGCCATCTCAGTGATCGACAGCGAGCTGGTGTTGGTGGCGAGCACCGCCTCCGGCGAGACGATCTTCTCCAGCTCGGCCCAGACCTGCTTCTTGACACCCAGGTCCTCGAAGACCGCCTCGATGACGAAGTCGGCGTCCGCGAAGGCGCTCTTGTCGACAGTGCCGCTGACCAGGCCGTACAGCTTGGCGGCGGTGTTCTTGTCCATCCGGCCCTTGGTGACGGCCTTCTCGATCTGGGTGTGTACGTAGCCGACGCCCTTGTCCACCCGGGACTGGTCGAGGTCGGTCATCACCACCGGCACCTGGAGGCGGCGGGCGAACAGCAGCGCCAACTGGCTGGCCATCAGGCCGGCGCCGACGATGCCGACCTTGGTGATCGTGCGGGCCAGGCCCTTGTCCGGCGCACCGGCCGGGCGCTTGGCCCGTCGCTGCACCAGGTCGAAGGCGTAGAGGCCGCTGCGCAGCTCCTCGGAGAAGACCAGGTCCGCGAGGGCCTCGTCCTCGGCGGCGGTGCCGGCGGCGAAGTCGGCGTCCTTCGCCGTCTCCAGCAGGTCGAGGGCCTTGTACGCGGCCGGGACCGCGCCGTGCAGCCGCTGGTTCAGCGTCTCCCGGGCGAAGTAGAGCACGCCCGCCCACATGTCCTTGTCGACCTCGGGCCGGGTCACGGTGACCTGACCCCGGACCACGCCGGCCGCCCACTCCAGGGACCGCTCCAGGAAGTCCGCCGGCTCCAACAGAACGTCCGCGATGCCCAGCTCGGCGGCCTGCTTCGGCTTGAGCATCTTGTTCTGCATCAGCGGGTTCTGAATGATCACCTGGGTGGCGGCGGGGATGCCGATCAGGTTCGGCAGCAGCTGGGTGCCACCCCAGCCGGGCACCAGACCGAGGGAGACCTCGGGCAGCGCGAGGGCCGCCGCACCACCGGAGAGCGTCCGGTAGTGGCAGTGCAGCGCCAACTCCAGGCCGCCGCCCATCGCCGCGCCGTTGACGAACGCGAAGGTGGGGACGGTGCTGTCCTTGAGCCGGGCGAAGACCCGGTGACCGAGCCGGCCGATCTCCAGCGCCTGCGCGCGGTCGACGAGCTGCGGCAGGCCGACGATGTCCGCGCCCACGCAGAAGATGTACGGCTTGCCGGTGACCGCGATGAACGCCGGGTCGGCGGCGAGCGCGGCGGTGATCGCCTCGTCCAGGCTGGCCAGCCCACCCGGGCCGAAGGTGTTCGGCTTGGTGTGGTCGAAGCCGTTGTCCAGCGTGATCAGGGCGGCCGGACGGTCCAGCCCCGGCACGTTCACCTGGCGCAGCAGCGCCCGGGTGACGACCTCGTTCGGCGCCTTCACTTGTTGCCCTCCGTCCAGTGCGGGTTCTCCCAGATGACCGTGCCGCCCATGCCGATGCCGATGCACATCGCGGTGACGCCGTAGCGGACCTCGGGGTGTTCGGCGAACTGGCGGGCCAGCTGGGTCATCAGCCGCACGCCGGAGGAGGCGAGGGGGTGGCCGATGGCGATCGCGCCGCCCCAGGGGTTGACCCGCGGGTCGTCGTCGGCGATGCCGAAGTGGTCGAGGAAGGCGAGCACCTGCACGGCGAACGCCTCGTTCAGCTCGAACAGGCCGATGTCGTCGATGCTGAGCCCGGCCAGGCGCAGCGCCTTCTCCGTCGACGGGATCGGGCCGACGCCCATCACCTCGGGCTCCACACCGACGAAGCCGAACGACACCAACCGCATGGCGATCGGCAGACCCAGCTCGCGGGCGGTGGCCTCGTCGGCCAGCAGGCTCGCCGTGGCGCCGTCGTTCAGGCCGGCCGCGTTGCCCGCGGTGACCTTGCCGTGCGGGCGGAACGGGGTCTTCAGGGTGGCCAGCTTCTCCAGCGAGGTGTCCCGGGGGGCCTCGTCCACAGTGGCCAGGCCCCAGCCGCCCTCGGCGTCGCGGATCGACATCGGCACCAGGTCGTCCTGGAGCTTGCCGTTGGCGTACGCCTTCGCGGTCTTCTGCTGCGAGGCGAGCGCGAACGCGTCGGTGCGCTCCTTGGTGATGTGCGGGACCAGGTCGTGCAGGTTCTCCGCGGTGGCGCCCATGACCAGCGCGGACGGGTCGACCAGCTTCTCCGCGATGATGCGCGGGTTGGGGTCGACGCCCTCACCCATCGGGTGGCGGCCCATGTGCTCGACGCCGCCGGCGATGGCCACGTCGTAGGCGCCCATGGCGATGCCGCTGGCCACGGTGGTGACGGCGGTCATCGCGCCGGCGCACATCCGGTCGATGGCGAAACCGGGGACGGTCTTGGGCAGCCCGGCCAGCAGAGCGGCGGTGCGGCCGATGGTGAGGCCCTGGTCACCGATCTGGGTGGTGGCCGCGACGGCGACCTCCTCGACCCGCTCCGGCGGCAGCTGCGGGTTGCGACGCAGCAGCTCCCGGATGCAGCGGATCACCAGGTCGTCGGCGCGGGTGTTGGCGTACATGCCACCCGCCTTGCCGAACGGGGTGCGGACGCCGTCGACGAAGACGACGTCGCGAACTTCACGGGGCACTTGAGCCTCCTAATCGACCATGATTCGGTCTCCGCGCCGGGTGGCGCGCAGGACCGGACAAGGGTCGCCGACACGGGCACGTTTGCTCGAATGCTACTCGCCAGTAACCAACCCCGTCCCCACCCCCAGCTGTGGCCCACCCCACATCGGCGCCCGCACGCCAACCCCCGGTCGATCATGAAGTTGTTGTCACGACACGCCGACGCGGCTGGCAATAACTTCATGATCAACCGCAGGAAGGGGGTGGGGTTAGAGGGTTGGGGTTTTTGGGGAGAGGGCTTCGGTGAGGTCGGGGGTGAGGAGGCCGATCTGCCATTCGCGGGCGTTGAGGCCGCGCAGGGTCTCCGCGACCGACTCCTCGGTGATCTCCTCCGGCGGGGTCCAGGCCAGCCGGCGGATCGAATCCGGAGTGATCAGGTTCTCCGGCGGGAGGTTGTGCTCACCGGCGATGCGGATCACCACCTCCCGGCAGCGGGCCAGCCGACCGGCGGCCACCGGGTCCCGCTCGGCCCACCGATGCGGCGGGGGCGGGCCCTCCACGGCCGGAGAGACCGGCAGGGAATCCTCCGGCAGCTGCCGGGCGTCGTCGAGCGCGGCGAGCCAGGTGCGAGCCAGCCGACGGACCGACCGACCACCGAAACCGGGCAGGGTCAGCAGGGTCTTCTCGTCCTTCGGGTCCAGCTCGGCCGCGGCGATGATCGCCGAGTCGGGCAGCACCCGACCGGGGGCGGCGTCCCGCCGGGCCGCGATCTGGTCCCGGGCGTACCACATCGAGCGGACCCGGGCCTGCGCCCGAGCCCCCCGCAGCCGGTGGATGCCCGAGGTACGCCGCCACGGCTCCGCACGGACCCGGGGCGGGCGTGCCCCGGTGCGGACCAGCGCGGCGAACTCCTCCGCGGCCCAGGCCGACTTGCCCTGCCGGGTCAACTCGGCGTCGAGCGCGTCCCGCAGGTCGGTGAGCAGCTCCACGTCGAGGGCGGCGTACGTCAACCACGACTCGGGCAGCGGTCGGCTCGACCAGTCGGCCGCCGAGTGGTGCTTCTCCAGGGTGAACCCGAGCAACTGCTCGGTGAGCGCGGCCAGCCCGACGCGTTCGAAGCCGGCCAGCCGGGCCGCCAGCTCGGTGTCGAACAGTCGGCGCGGACGCAACCCCACCTCGGCCAGGCAGGGCAGATCCTGACTGGCCGCGTGGAGGACCCACTCCGCCTCGCCGATCACCGCGTCCAGGGCGCTGAGGTCGGGCAGGGGCAGCGGGTCGATCAGAGCGGTGCCCGCACCGGCGCGGCGCAGTTGCACCAGATACGCGCGCTGGCTGTAGCGATAGCCGGAAGCCCGCTCGGCGTCCAGGGCGACCGGGCCGGTGCCCGCCGCGAAGCGGGCTACGACCTCGGCAAGCTCGGCCGGGGCGGCCACCGGATCGGGGGTGCCGTCACGCGGGGCGATCAGCGGAACGGGCCCACCGTCGGCCGGGTCGGCCCCCTCGCCCGCCGGCTGCGGCTGGGCCGACGGCGGGTGCTGGGGTGCGTTTCCCGGAAGTTCCTCGGTGGGCCGACGGCGCAGGGGTGGTTCGTCGGTCACCTGACAACCCTAGTGCGCGCGGAGATCCGGCGGGTGCAGCCGGCCCGGCGTGTGTCGATCAGGTGTCCGCAAAGTGTCTTTCTGAAGCCGAATATCAGGCCGCGCCGGCGGGACGGCGGTCGGAGAGGGCGGTGACACCGGGTGGGGGAAGACCGGCGGTGGAGGCGAGCAGCGCGCACCAGCCGAGCAGATGTGGGGTCAGGTCGTCGTCGATCGGCGTCCAGGACGCGCGGATCTCGATGTCACCGATGGTCGGTGGCCCGGCAAGATCGCCGAACCGGGTCGACATGGTCTGGGTCACCGTCCCGCCGATCGCCCGGTGGCCGGCGTCCTGGGCGTCCAACGCGTCGGTCAGCCACGTCCAACCGACCCCGGGCAGCAGCGGGTCGGCGGCCAGGTCGACCTCCAACTCGGCGGTCACGTAGGTGACCAGTCGCAGGGTGCCCTGCCACGCCTCGTGCCCGGCCGGGTTGTGCAGCAGGATCAGCCGGCCGGTCGCCACCTCGTCGTCGTCGCGCAGCACGGTCGCGGAGAGCGCGAACGCGTACGGGGCCAGCCGCTGGGGAGCGCCGACCTCCTCCAGGGTGATCTCCGGCCGGGGGGCGGCCGGCCGCAGCCCGGCGACCGCGCGGGCGAACGTCTCCGGGAGCGCGATCGGGGGGGCCATGACGGCAGCCTATGCCGCCGTCCGTCGCCCGCTTCGACGGCGCGCCGACGCTCGTGAAGGGCGCCGGGCGTAAGGAACGGTGCCCTTCCTCTCACCCCCACCCGGTTGGGGCTGGTGGGCGTGGCACGATTGCGGCGATGACCACGGACACCACGGGCACTGTCGCCCGAGACGGAGAATCCCGCCCCGGCGGACCGGCCGACTCGCCCTTCATCCGGGCCTGCCGGCGTCGGCCCGTCCCGCACACCCCGGTCTGGTTCATGCGCCAGGCAGGCCGCTCCCTTCCGGAGTACCGGGAGATCCGGGCGAGCGTGCCGATGCTGGAGTCCTGCCGCCGACCGGAGCTGGTCACCGAGATCACCCTCCAGCCGGTGCGCCGGCACGGCGTGGACGCGGCCATCCTGTTCAGCGACATCGTGGTGCCCGTCGCCGCGGCCGGGATCGACCTGGACATCGTGCCGGGCACCGGCCCGGTGGTCGCCGAGCCGATCCGCACCGCCGACGACGTGCAGCGGATCCGCCCGATCACCCGCGACGACGTCCCGTACGTGGACGAGGCCGTCCGGCAGTTGGTGGTCGAGCTGGGCGACACCCCGCTGATCGGCTTCGCCGGCGCGCCGTTCACGCTGGCCAGCTACCTGGTCGAGGGCGGGCCGTCGCGCACCCACGCGAAGACCAAGGCCCTGATGTACGGCGATCCCGAGCTGTGGCACGCGCTCTGCGCCCGGCTGGCCGAGGTGACGCTGGCCTTCCTGCGGGTGCAGATCGAGGCCGGTGTGTCCGCCGTGCAGCTGTTCGACTCGTGGGCCGGCGCGCTCTCCGAGGCCGACTACCGCCGCTTCGTGCTGCCGCACTCGACCACCGTGCTCAGCGGGCTCGTTCACGCCGGGGTGCCCCGGATCCACTTCGGGGTGGGCACCGGCGAGCTGCTCGGCGCGATGGGCGAGGCCGGCGCGGACGTGGTCGGCGTCGACTGGCGTACGCCGCTGGACGTGGCCACCGGCCGGATCGGCGCGGACAAGGCGGTGCAGGGCAACCTGGACCCGTGCGTGCTGCTCGCGCCGTGGCCGGTCGTGGAGGCCGAGGTGCGCCGCATCCTGGAGCAGGGCCGGGCAGCCCCGGGGCACGTGTTCAACCTCGGCCACGGGGTGCTGCCGGAGACCGACCCGGAGGTGCTGACCCGGGTGGTCGCGCTGGTGCACGAGCTGTCCAGCCGCCGGGCCGACCAGGGCTGAGAAGGCGATGCGGCAGCCCTGGCGGGTGGCGGTGGTCGGCGGCGGGATCGCCGGGCTGGCCGCCGCGGTCCGGCTGCGTGACCGCGCACCGGCCGGCACCGAGATCACGGTGTACGAGCAGTCCGGCGGGCTGGGCGGCAAGCTGCGCACCGGGGAACTGGCTGGTCAGCCGGTGGAGTTCGGCGCGGAGTCGTTCCTGATGCGCGACCCGACCGGCGCTGAGAGCGCGGCGGTGGCGTTGGCCCGCCGGCTCGGACTGGCCGAGAAGATCGTGCACCCCACGGTGGGGCAGGCCGCGTTGGTCATCGACGGAGGGCTGCGCCCGATCCCGGGCGGCACGCTTGTGGGCGTACCCGGGGATCTGGAGCGGGTGGCCACTGTCGCCCGCCCGGCCGCGGACGCCGACACCGACGGCGGTCGGCCGCTGGTCGGGCCGGACGCGGACGTCTCGGTGGGTGCGCTGGTCCGGTCCCGCTTCGGCGACGAGGTGGTCGACCGGCTTGTCGACCCCATGCTGGGTGGCGTGTACGCGGGCCGCGCCGACGATCTCTCCCTGGTCACCACGATGCCGGCGTTGGCCCGCGCGGCCCGGGTGGAGCACACCCTGGTCGGCGCGGTCCGGGCCGCGCAGGCCGCCGCGCCGCGTGCGCCCGGCGCCCCGGTCTTCGGCACCCTGGCCGGTGGGCTGAGCAGCCTGGTCGAGGCGGCGGTGACGGCCAGCGGCGCGACGGTACGGCGGGACGCCGCCGTGCGCGAGTTGACAGCGACCGGCACGGGTTGGCGGCTCACCGTCGGCCCGACCCGCGACCCTCAGCTGGTCGACGTGGACGCCGTGGTGCTGGCGGTGCCGGCCCGACCGGCGGCGCGACTGCTCGCCGGCCCGGCTCCGGAGGCCGCTGCTGTCGTCGGCGAGCTGGACTACGCGAGCGTCGCGCTGGTCACCCTGGCGTTGCCGCAGCCGCGACTGCCCGAGCTGTCCGGTTTCCTGGTGCCCAGCACCGAGGGGCTGCTGATCAAGGCGGCGACGTTCTTCACCACGAAGTGGGGGCACCTGCGGCGGCCGGACGGGCTGGCGCTGGTGCGCGCCTCGGTGGGCCGGTACGGCGAGGAGGCGCAGCTCCAGCGCCCGGACGCCGACCTGGCCGCCACCGTGCACCGCGAGCTGTCGGCGGTGCTCGGCACCCCGCTGCCCGCCCCGGTCGACGGGCACGTGCAGCGGTGGGGCGGGGCGCTGCCGCAGTACGCGCCGGGGCACGCCGACCGGGTCGCCGCCGCGCGGACGGCGCTGCGGGCCGCGCACTCCACCCTGGCCCTGGCCGGCGCCGGCTACGACGGTGTCGGCATACCGGTCTGCGTCCGCTCCGGCGAGACGGCGGCCGAAGAGATCATCACAGCACTGGGAGGATCGGCGACATGACCGAGCAGACCAACGCGGCCCGGCTACGGGAGCTGAACGACAGCATCCGCTACACGATGTGGTCGGTGTTCCGGGCCAGCGCCCCGCTGCCGTCGCTGCGGGACAACGTGATCGGCGAGGTCGAGTCCCTCTTCGAGGAGCTGGCCGGCAAGGACGTGGTGATCCGGGGCGTGTACGACGTCGCCGGTCTGCGCGCCGACGCGGACGTGATGATCTGGTGGCACTCGGCGTCCAGTGACGCGCTCCAGGACGCCTACCTGCGGTTCCGGCGCACGACGCTGGGCCGGGCGCTGACCCCGGTGTGGTCGCAGATGGCGCTGCACCGGCCGGCGGAGTTCAACAAGAGCCACATCCCGGCGTTCCTGGCCGGCGAGGAGGCCCGCCCCTACATCTGCGTGTACCCGTTCGTCCGCTCCTACGAGTGGTACCTGCTGCCCGATGCCGAGCGGCGCGAGATGCTCGCCGAGCACGGGAAGATGGCCCGCGGCTACCCGGACGTGCGGGCCAACACGGTGGCCTCGTTCGCGCTCGGCGACTACGAGTGGATGCTCGCCTTCGAGGCCGACGAGTTGCACCGGATCGTCGACCTGATGCGGGACCTGCGCGCCTCCGGCGCCCGCCGGCACGTCCGCGAAGAGGTCCCGTTCTACACCGGCCGCCGCCGCTCGGTGGCCGAGATCGTCAACTGCCTGGTCTGACCCCGCCCCGCCCCGCCCCGCCCCGGCCCCCGCCCGCGCGATCTTGCACTTCCCGCCCCGACGAAAGGGGCATAAGCCGCGATCCGGCAACCGAAAGTGCAAGATCGTCGCACTGAACTGCCTGACCTCGTCGATCATGGAGTTGTGGTGCCTGGTTTGGTCTCGCGCGGGCGCTTTGTCGACCACCACAACTCCTTGATCGACGAGGCGGCACGGGGTTGACGAACACAGTCACTCCGCTGACGCGACCGTGTGAGGTGGGCGCGGGTGGAGGGGGCGGAGCATGATCTGTTCTCGGCGTACGCCGTCGGGCATGGGGTCACCTGGCTCGTCGGTCAAGTGGAAGCCGGCGCGGTGGTAGAGGGCTTTCGCCCGCGCGTTGTCCGGCATGACGGACAGCCGTAGCCGCTCGGCGCCGCGCTCGCGGGCCCAGCGCGCCACCTCGTCCACCAGGCGGTCGCCGACACCCCTGCCGCGGGCGTCGGGACGCACCCACATCGAGATCAGGTCCATCACCAGTGGGTCCGCGGTGGGTACGCCGCTCGACATCCCAACCGGGCGTCCGTCCAGGACGGCCACCAGGTTGTGGGAGTCGGGGATGCTCAGCCGGTCGCGCCAGCGGTGCTCGCGGTCGCCGTCGCCCTGCCAGTCGGTGAGCCGGGAGCCGAACGCCCCGGGCGCCTCGGCGAGGGCGGCCAGCCGCAGTGCCCGCCAGGTCGGCCAGTCGTCGGGGGTGAGCACCCTGATCTCGATCATGCGGGGATGGTGCCCGGACGCACCGCCGGGCACCATCGAATTTCCCGCCGGCCGGCGCCGCACCCCCGCCCGGGTGCGACGCCGGACGGGGATCAACTGGTCGTGGTGCAGGAGACCAGCGGAACCGGGTTGCTGCCGTTCCACGAGCCGAGGAAACCGAACGTGGTGCTCGCGCCGGCGGCGAGGGTGCCGTTGTGGCTGACGTTACGCGCGGTGACCAGCGTGCCGTTGGTGCTGACCGTCGCGTTCCACGACGAGGTGACCTGCTGGCCGTTGCCGTAGTTCCAGCTCACCGACCAGCCCCGGGTCGGTGAACCGCCGGCCGTCACCTTCACGTCCGCCTGGAAGCCGCCGGGCCACTGACCGGTGATCTGGTACGTCGCCGTGCAGGCCCCGGCCGGCGGCGGGGTGGTGGGCGGCGGGGTGGTCGGAGGGGGAGTGGTGGGCGGCGGAGTCGTCGGCGGGGGAGTGGTGGGCGGGGTGGTCGACCCGCCGCCGAAGTCGACGTCGCTGCACAGGTAGTACGACTGGTCCAGGTGGCTGGCCTGCCAGACGGTGTAGACGATGTGCCGTCCGGTGCGTCCCGGAGCGCTGACCGGGATCTGGATCGAGACACCACCGGTGTCCTTGTCCCATTGGGAGGCCGGGGTGTTGCCGATCTGGCCCGCCAACTCCAGGTTGCCCCAGCCGAGTGGTTGGGTGGCGGCGTTGAAGCCCTGCTTGGTCACGTACACCCGGATGTAGTCGGCGCCGTGACTGGCCTGGTCGAAGAAGCGGAGCCGGAAGTTGTTCGACACCGCTGTGGTCTTCCAGGCCCCGATGGTGTCCAGCGCGTTGTAGCGGGGGCTCTGGGTGCGTCCGCCGCTGCACAGTTGGCCGTCGGGGACGGCGGCCTGGTGGTTGCCGCCCACACCCTCGCGGAACAGGCCGTTCCAGTTCCACATGGCGGCCGGGTCGGCCTGCCAGGCCTGCCAGCACATCGGGTCCTCGGTGGCCATCCGGGGGTTCTGGAAGTCGCTGCCCCAGCGTTGCCAGCAGCTGTAGTTACGTGACGCCGGGTCGACGACCGAACCATGCGCCGAGGCGGGCCTCGCCAGGATGGTGGTCAGTGCGGTCGCCGACAGGAGCGTGGCGGTCGCCGCGATGGCGAACAGCCAGAGCACGCGTCGTGATCGGGTGAGAGTGGACATGGAGCCCCCGGGGGATGAGGTCGGACGTCGACACCCGGATCGCCGGGAGTTGCCCACTCCCGCGCCTGATCGCTGGCTCCCGCGATGGCTCTACCCGGCACCATGCCAGCTCGATCGTCAGCCGTCAATGGCATCGCGTCGCATCGGGGTGTGCGGGATGCCGTCCTCGACGTACTCGGGGCCGCTGACCGCGAAGCCATGCCGGGTGTAGAACGCGACCAGGTGCGACTGGGCGCCCAGCACGCAGGGCCGGTTGCCCACCACCTCCAGCGCCGCCGTCATCAACCGGCCGGCGTGCCCGCCGCCGCGCGCCGCCGGGGCCACCACCACCCGACCGATCCGGGCGGTGCCGTCCGGGTCGGCCAGAATCCGCAGGTACGCCAGCGGCGCACCGCCGTCGGTGAGCCAGAGGTGCCGGGTGCCCGGCTCGACGTCCCGCCCGTCCAGCTCCGGGTACGGGCAGTTCTGCTCCACCACGAACACGTCGATGCGCAGCTTGAGCAGGTCGTGGAAGGTGCGGGTGTTCAGGTCGGCGAAGGAGGCCGTGCGGATCTCGGTGGTCTGCTGGGGCATCCACCGATGGTAGGTCGGGCGGGTTCACGGGGTGTCTGCCCGGTCCGGTGCGAGGTAGCTGGCGGCCACGGCGGTGAGCAGCAGGACGCCGCCGACGATCACCGGCAGGGGGAGCGGTTCGTGCAGCAGGGCCACCGCCAGCGCCGCGGCGGTGAGTGGTTCGAGCAGGGTCAGCACGGCCGCGACGCTGCCCGCTGTGGTGCGCAGCCCGGCGTAGAACAACGCGTACGCGACAGCCGTGGTGACCACGCCGAGGTGCAGCAGCAGCGCCACGGTGTCGAGGCGTACCGGCACGCTGACCCCGGCGACCACTGCGAATGGCGCCAGGGTCAGCGCGCCGACCACAGTGGAGATGGTGGTCAGCGTCATCGGCGCGGTGCGCTGCGAGACCTGGCGGCTGATCAGGGTGGTCACCGCGTACCCGAGGCCGGAGCCGGCCGCCGCGAGCAGGCCGAGCAGCGGGGCGGGCGCCGCCGCGCCGGGGTGCTCGGTGGCGGTGGTGATCAGGACGAGGCCGGCCACCGCCGCGACGAGCGTGCCGAGTCGCAGCGGGCCGGGCAGCCGGCGGGCGTGCACCGACTCCCAGGCCGCGGCGAGGACCGGGGCCAGGCCCAGGCTGACGATGGTGGCCACGCTGACCCCGGCCCAGGCCACGGCGGCGAAGTAGAGCGCCTGGTAGAGGCCGAGCCCGACCCCGGTGAGCAGCAGCGGTACGGGCGCGGCGCGCAGGGCGGCCACGATCGTGCGGAGCCGGCCGGCGGTGCAGGCCAGCAGCACGAGCGCGGCGATGGCGAGGCGGTGGAAGCCGATGCTCACCGGGCTGAGCCCGGTGTCCTCGCGCAGGAGTTGCACCGCCACGCCGGTGGTGCCCCACAGCACGCCGGTGACGGTGATCTGGATCAGGCCGCTGCGGGCGGCGTGGCTGGCGGCCGGGGCGGCCGGCAGCGGGGTGCGGGTGGTGGACACGGAAGCGCTCCGAAAGGGTGAGCCGTTGACGGGGACGACGTCGACGGAGCGCGTACGACAGGATGGCCGAGCGGGTCAGATCACCCGGTCGGCGAGAGGCGCGGCGCTCCGCTCAGGAGCGCGGCGGGGGCAGGACGCCCAGGATGGACCGCATGGCGATGACCGTACCGCAGATCGCTGGCCGGTGGCCGGGCCGGCGCGGTCAGGCCGGGCGGGCGCCGACGGCGTCGCGGACCTCGGCGCCCACCGCGCCCTCGACGGCGCGGGCACAGTGCGCGCAGCAGAAGAAGCGGCCGTTGACCTCGACGCCGTGCCCGACGATCTTGACCTGGCAGTGTTCGCAGATCGGTGCCATCCGGTGGATCGCGCACTCGAACGAGTCGAAGGTGTGCACGTCGCCGCTGACGGTGTGCACCTGGAACGCCATCCAGTAGTCGTTGCCGCAGACCTCGCAGGTTGCCACGGAAAACCTCCGTTAAGTGGACAAGTGCCTACAGAATCCCCCAGGTCGCGATGGCGTTGGGGCGGAACGCCGACGCCGGTCCACCCGGGCGGCGTGTCGGCCCCGGCGTGTTGCCCGTTGTGCCGGGTGAACCGCCGCAACCCCCGGAGGATCACCGTGATCAAGCGCAACAAGCTCTTCGGCAACCAGACCCGGGTCACGTTCTGCCTGCCCGGTGATGCTCCGCCCGGCCCGGTGAGCGTGGTCGGCTCCTTCAACGGCTGGCAACCGGGTCGGCACGAGTTGGTGGCCCGCCGCGACGGCACCAGGACGGTGACCGTGAAGCTGCCGCCGGGGGAGTACCGGTTCCGCTACCTCGGCACCGGCGGCGTCTGGTTGGACGACGAGTCGGCCGACCAGGTCGACGACCGGGGCAGCCTGCTCCGACTCTGAGAAGAAAACCGCCGCCATCGATGCATTTATCGATGAGGGTCTTTACTGTTAACAATGTTTAAATTACTTTGGGGGCACCTCACCGCACCTGGAGAAGGAGCTGACCCGATGCGTCGAAGAATGACCGTCCCGCTGGTGGCGGCGGGCGCTGTCGCCGCCACCCTCACCGTCGCCGCGCCCGCGCAGGCGCACGGCTACGTCTCCGCCCCACCGAGCCGGCAGGCGCTCTGCGCCCAGGGCCGGGTGCCCGACTGCGGGCAGATCAAGTACGAGCCGCAGAGCGTCGAAGGGCCCAAGGGCCTCCGCAGCTGCAACGCCGGCATCGCCCAGTTCGCCGTCCTCAACGACGACAGTCGGGGCTGGCCGGCCACAGCGGTGGGCAGCTCGCTCACCTTCACCTGGGTGAACACCGCCCGGCACGCCACCAGCAACTGGGAGTACTGGATCGGCAACACCCGGGTCGGCGTCGTCAACGGCAACGGCCAGCAGCCGGGCGCCACGGTGTCGCACAACGTCAACCTCGGTGGCTTCTCCGGCCGGCAGAAGATCCTCGCGGTGTGGAACATCTCCGACACGGCGAACGCCTTCTACTCCTGCATCGACGTGCAGATCGGCGGCGGCGGGTCGAACCCGACCCCCACCCCCTCACCCACCCCGACCCCGACCCCACGGCCCACCCCGACCACCACGCCGACCACTCCGCCCACGCAGGGCGGCACCTGGACGGCCGGTCGGGCGTACCAGGTCGGCGACCAGGTCACCTACGGCGGGGCGACGTACCGCTGCCGGCAGGCGCACACCGCCATCCCGGGCTGGGAGCCGCCGAACGTACCGGCGCTCTGGCTTCAGGTCTGACCCGCACGGGTGCGGCCCCTGGTCGCACCCGTGTCGCCCGCCCTCGCCCGAACGGAGCAACAGGCATGCCCCGCCGTACCCCGCTGGCGTCCCTGGTCGCCGCCCTGCTGCTCACCGGAGCCTGCGCCGGACCGGCCACGTCGAGCCCGTCGGCCCGACCGCAGCCGGCCCCCGCGTCCCCGGCCGGCTCGGCGGCGGCCGGGGACGCGGCGCCCGGACCCACGGTCGACGGGGACGCCAT
>NZ_JBEXHP010000123.1:0-15492 GCF_040607895.1 Micromonospora sp. NPDC005220 | reverse complement strand
GGCGCGGCCGGCGGTGCGGCCGATCAGTGCGGCGCGGCCGGCGGTGCGGCGCGGCCGGTCAGTGCGGCGCGGCCGGGCCCAGGTCACTCGGGTCGGTGTTGCCACCACAGATGATCACGGCGACCCGCTCCCCCGGCTGCGGCACGTACGCGCCACCGACCAGCGCGGCCAGCGCCGCGGCGCCACCCAGCTCGGCGGCGACGCGCAGCTCCGACCAGAGCAGCCGGCGCGCCCGCACCAGGTCCTCGTCACGGACCAGCACCGACACCACCTCGGTACGGCGAGCGGTGTCGAACGCGATCTCGCCGATCCGCCGGGCTCCCAACGAATCGGTGGCGATGCCGCCCACCTCGATGTCGACCGGCCGACCCGCCTTGAGCGCCGAGTGCAGGGTGGGGATCTGCTCGGGCTCGACCGCCACGACGCGTACCGAACCGCCGAACCAACTGGCGATACCGGACACCAACCCGCCACCACCGACCGCCACCAGCACGGTGTCGATCCCGTCCACCTGCCGCTCCAACTCCCGACCGACGGTGCCCTGACCGGCCACCACCTCCGGCTGGTCGTACGCGTGCACGACCAACGCGCCGGTCTCCCCGGCCCGCTGGGTGCTCGCCGCCAACGCCTCCGCGTAGTGCTGGCCCACCTGACGCACCTGGGCGCCCAGCCCGGCCAACCGCTGCACCTTCACCGGCGAGGCGGTGACCGGCACGAAGACCTCCGCCGGCACGCCCAGCGACCGGGCCGCGTACGCCACGGCGAGGCCATGGTTGCCACCCGACGCGGCGATCACCCCGGCCGACGGCAACGGTCCCTGGAGCATCCGGTTGAACGCGCCGCGCGGCTTGAACGAGCCGGTGTGCTGATGCAGCTCCAGTTTGAGGCTCAGTTGCCCGGGCACACCCAGATCAGCACCATCGACGGCGATGACCGGGGTTTCCCGGACCCGCCCCTCGACGAGAGCCGCGGCCGCCTCGACGTCGCTTCTGTCCACCATGGGGAACGCCCTTCGCTACGACCAGAGGGCCAGTCGACCATCGTCGGTGAGCCCGACGAAACATCCTATGGAGATCCGTCGGCCATCCGACGCCTGACGCACCGTGTGATAGTTCCGCGGATCAAACAGAAAGCCCTCCCCGAGCGTGGGGCGCAACGTCAACGACTGCGCGTCGGCGGCCACCGCCTCCTGGAAGCCGTACCCGCCGGGAATCCGCAGCTCCTCGTCGTTCGGCTGCCAGCGCCGACGCCACAGCACTGTCTCCCCACCGGCCGGCGGCACCCGGATGTAGATGTTGAACGCCAACTGCGCCACCACCTCGCCGTCGAGCAGCCGGCCCGCGTACTCCCGGACCGCGTCGTCGAAGTGCACCTGAAGCCCCGCGTTGATCTCGCGGACGATGCCGACGTGCATCTCCCGCCCCTGCCGCCGCCCCGGTGCGACGTCCGGCCACGCGCCGCGGAACGCGGCCAGGCACAGCTCCCGGGGCGAGTCCACCAGGCCCAGCGTCGACCAGCTCTTCTCGGCCGCGTGGGCCGCGTCCCAGTAGTCCTCGCGGAGTTCACCGGCGGACCGGTGGTCGTTGATGGCCGGGCCGAACTTGGCGACGACGGGGAAGACCCGGCTCTCGTCGTAGCGGTCCATCGGCGCGTTCGCGAGGGCCGCGGTGATCGCCTGACAGCGGGCCGCGGAGAGCAGACCCGGCACCCGGACGGCGGCCAGTCGCCCCGCGACGAGCCCGGCGACATCCGCACGGGTGATCGACTCTGATTCGACGGCAACGAACAAGGGATCAGTCCTGCTCGAATGCTGCACGGCGGTCCTCCCGTAACGAAGATCCCTCACCGGACTTGTCGCGCCCCCCGATCCGCGCACCGTGCAATGTACAAACCGCAGGCAAGGCCAGGTATTCGCAGTTCCGGGCGAGATGGCGCGGCCACCGCTACCATCGGCGCAACCGGGGTACGCGACACCGAACCGTACGGCGGAAGCTTTCCACCGATCGGGGAATGGTGACGAATCTCGGCGTGATGCATGATGCGACTAGTTCGAACGCTGACAAGGAGTTCGAGATGGCAGGCGCCGGCCCGACGGATCTTGATATGCACGTCGACCGCCTGGAAATGGCGCGTCGAATAGCCCGGGAAATGATCGAGTCCGACCACCAGGCCCTGGAGTTGGCGGTACGACAGCGCCCACAGTGCTGGTCCCGTCGCCCCAGCGGCCACGGCACCCGCGCCGACGCCCTAGCGGGCTGAGCTCCCTCGCGCAACAGCGGATAATCGGGCGACGACCCTGTCACCGCAGGTGGCCCGGTGATCATGTGATGAAAAGTAGGTCAAACTCGCTCCTGGAACCTACTTCTCATCACATGATCATGGATCGATCGATCTGGCCGGACGCTATGTCCGGCAGGGGTGTGGTTCAGAGGCCAAGCACGAAGGGTTGGCTTGGTACTCCGCCACGGATCAGTGCGGCCAACGGCGTGGCGAGGTCGCGGGGCGAGAACAGTGCCGGACCGCTGTGATCCCTGATCTCTGACAGCGACCACCAACGCCAGCCTATGACGTGCTCTGCGGCGAGTTCCTCATCGCTCATCGCACCGCGCGGCGTGAACGACGCGGTCCGAACGAGAAAGTAATCGTTCGCGACGCCATCGTGGCCGGGTGCGAACCCGGCAGCGACTATCTCCTGGCGCCAGACCTGAGGCGGGTCGGCATCGAGAGCAAGACCGACCTCTTCGCGCAGCTCTCGCCGTAGGGCGACCAGGGGTGTCTCGCCATCTTCGACGCCACCCCCGGGAGTGATCCACACGGCGATCGTGCCAGCCGGATCGGGAATGGCGAGTCGGAGCAGCAGAACACGGTCGTCCTCATCGACGACGACTGCCCGAGCCGATCGCCGCAGGTTCACCGTCGACATCAGGACACCCTATGGGTCAACGATCACCGTCGACGCCCCGCGACGGCACAGCGGCGGGCCATGATGCGCCGGCGGCCAGGAACCAACCAACCGCTGGCTCCTGGTCGTAGATCGATCGGGCTTCCCATGCCCGCTCCCAGGCGTCTCCGTTGCCACCGTCGGCGGCGAAAGCCCTGAACTGGCGGGCTTGTGCGCGTACCTGATCCGCCTGTTCGGCCGTGACCACATGCAGAATCAGCGGCCGGGGCTGCGACGGAACCCAGTCGGGTCCGGCCGAGAACCAGTACTCCCGACCCTCGTAACGGGCCAGTCCGTCCAGCGGCCCGTCGGAGAAGTCCAGGACCTCGACGATCTGGACCCCAACAAGTTGAGGCAGACCGTGCGGGCCGGCTGGATCGGGATGCATCACTGCACGCTAGCGGCTTCCGCTGGGAGTTGCGGGTCTCCGCTGTAGGTAGTGTGCGGAAATGACAAGGAGCGAGCGGATCGCGGACCAGCTGGATCGGCACTGGCAGAAGAACCTGCGTCCGCGGCTGCACGGTCTTACCGATGAGGAGTACTTCTGGGAGCCGGTGCGTGGCTGCTGGAGCATCCGTCCACGGGGCACGTCGGCCGCACCGATGTCGGCAGGTTCGGGGGAATGGACGGTGGACTTCGCGTCCCCTGACCCGGTGCCGGCGCCGGTGACCACGATTGCCTGGCGGCTGGCGCACATCATCGTCTCCTGCCTGGGCTATCGGGTCGGATGGCACTTCGGCGGCCAGAACGTCGACTCCCAGACATTCGCCTACGCGGGGACCGCTGACGAGGCGCTGAAGCAGCTTGATGAGATGTATGGGAGATGGAACGCGGGGGTCCGCGAGCTCTCGGACGCGGACCTGGAGAATCCGCCCACTGTGGGTCCCGAGCGGTTTCCCATGGAGGGCATCGTCCTGCACGTCAACAGGGAGCTGATCCATCACGGCGCCGAGATTTCCCTGCTGCGCGACCTCTACCGGTGGCAGGGCGAGGCCGTACCGCGATCAATGAGTCGGCAAGCGGCACCGAGCCTCGTATCGTCCCCGGAATGAGCAGGAACGACGAGCGTGACGTGGTACGACGCGGGTACGACGCACTCTCCTACCACTATCGGTCGGACGACGCTGACGACGGTCAGTACGCCCCCTGGCTCGCCGGCTTACACCAGCGCCTACCTGCCTCGGCAGCAGTCCTCGACCTCGGTTGCGGCTGCGGGGTGCCGGTCGCCCGCTTCCTCGCCAACGCCGGACACCACGTCACCGGCGTCGACATCAGCGACGTGCAGATTGAGCGGGCGCGCCGCCTGGTGCCCAACGGCACCTTTCTCCGCGCCGACGCCACCCGGCTCGACCTGCCGCCGGCCTCGTTCGACGCAGTGGTTTGCCTGTACGCCCTGATCCACATGCCCCTGGCCGACCAGCCGCAGCTCATCAAGAGCATCGCCACCTGGTTACGCCCCGGCGGCTGGCTGCTCACCACGGTCGGCAACAGCGCCTGGACGGGCACCGAGGACAACTGGCTCGATGGTCCCGCCACCATGTGGTGGAGCCACGCGGACGCCGCTAGTTACCGCTCATGGCTGCAACAGGCGGGGCTGACGATCATCACCGAGGATTTCGTCCCGGAGGGCGGCAGCGGGCACGCCCTCTACTGGGCCCAGCACCCAAAGAGCTGACCTGGCCCGCGCCGCTGCTGGTCAGCCTGAATCGTCCACTGCGTCGGCTCGGTGACCTGCTCGTCCGTCACTCGCCCAGTATTCGACCACTGGATCGAACGCATCGCCCATGCTGTGCTCACCCAGGTGGTCCGAAACCCTCATGCCCCCTGAACGTGCACCCGACCGACCGCTCAACGCGGGCGTACCGCGCATCGCTCGACAGCGTCAGGCCGACCATGCCTGGATGACGTCGTCAGGCCCCCAGATGAGATCCGCAGCCCCAGCCGGCAGGTCGACTCCGGAGCGGCTGACCACGACGAGGCCGCTGACCCCGGGCTGAAAACCCGGGATAGCCGGGGCCTGCCGTCGCAGTTCGTCGAGATGGCGCCGGTCGAACGGGCCGTCCTGCCATTTAATCGAGCCGGCGAACGCGATGCGGGAGGCGATCGGGGCGCGGTCGGCTCCGACAAGATCGATCTCCGGGTTGAATTGCCGGTTCCACCAGCCGCCGACTTCCCATGTGTCGGTCCAAGGCAAGCCTCCGGCCCCGGCGGCGATGGCGAGCGCATCGCGGATGATCGGCTCGACGGCGTTGCCTCGCCAGGTGGACCATCGACTGTCGAGGATGGCGCGGGCGGCTGCCGTCCGATCGCGCAGCACCAGTTGATGCACATCGCGCAGAACGGCCAGGTACAGGCGCAGATTGCTGTCAGCGATCCGGTACTGGGCCAGGTTGCTGGGCTTGGTAGACAACGGCTTGTCGACAGCGAGAATCTGTTTCTCCTCGACGAGCCGGTGAAGCAGCGGGGACAGCGTGCCGGAGCTGACGGGGCCGCCGCGGTCCCCGGCGGCAGCGGCGATGTTGCTGAACGTGCGGCTACCTGTCCCGCCGACCGCTTCCAAGATGCGGCGGGCAGTGTCCGGGGCGGGAAACTCAGCCGCCAGAGACTGTTCGGGGACGGTGAACAACGCTGAAGTCTTGTTAGAGATCTCCTGATCCAGGAAATCTGCGGCTGGCGTTCCCGGGGACCACTCCAGGGCGATACCGGGAAGCCCACCGGTGATCAGGTGGGCATCGATCGCGTCCGCGCCACTGAGGCCGGTCACAGCCGCGGTTTCGGCAAGGTTGAAAGGGCCGAGGATCATGTTCGTTGCCCTGCCGTAGAAGGGCCGGTCGTACTCGGTGAACCGCTGCATCATGTGCAAATCACTGCCAAGCAGCAGCAGTAGCACTGGCTTTCTAGAAATGAGCCGGTCCCAGGCGATTTGAAGGTGCCCGTCGAACGTCATGTCCTGTTCAGAGATCCAAGGGAGCTCGTCAAGGACGACCACACTCGGCGTGTCGGGCAAGACACCCGCCAGAACCCGCAGCATGTCTCCCCAGCCACCGGCCGGCGGCTGGGACGGCAGAAGGTCACGACCGCCAGCGTTGAGCAGCGACGAGTCGCGCAAGGTGTCGAGGAAGTAGCCGATCGCTTCGATGCTCGACGCGCCTTTGACCGCCGTGTAGAAGCAGTACGGCAGATCGGCACGGTCGCACAACTCCTGCACCAGCCGCGACTTGCCCACCTGCCGCCGTCCCCGGATAGCGACGGAGCGACCCTCGCCGGTGCGCTTCACTTGATCAAGCTGCTTGGCGAGCAGGTTGAGTTCCGTACGTCGGCCGATGAACATCGACCCTCCCGAAGCTAGATCGCATCTTACTTCGGCCCAGTCTACCTCAATCTAAGGTCACGACGGTTGCCGCCACTGGGAGCATTGCGCCTTTGATGCGGATATCTTCCCAATCCGGACGGCTGGGCTGACCTGTGTAGCGTCGCCAACGCCTCTCAACGTCCGATACAGCCGCTGGCCATCTATCGATTGGCCGCCGAACGCATGCCGGCACCGGCGACGCCAGCACCACTTGCCATGGCCATCAGGAAGGCACTGCACACGAACTGCCATTTGCTTGCCCGGATCAGTGACTTCATCGGCACGCGGCCATGACAAACACGTCGCGGTCTGCGTCGTGTCGGCGCTACGGCTGGCCTCGAGTCGACCGCTCGCCGGGAAAGCCTCGGGTCTGTCGTCACTACTTCCAGCGGAAGTGGACGAAGAGGCGGCCGAAGTTCTTCGAGTCCTTCTCCACGCGGTGGTAGAGCTGCTTGACGTCCTTCTGGTCGAGGAACCGCAGCACCCGCTTCTTGAGCTGGCCGGACCCCTTGCCGGGGATGATCTCGACGAGAGTGGCCTTCTTTGCCACCGCCTCGTCCATGATCCCGCGCAACGCCCGGTCGATGTCCTGGCCCTTGTTGAAGATCTCGTGCAGGTCCAGCTTGAGCTTCATGCCGCAGCCCCCGGCCGGTCAGGTCCCATGTCCGCCATCCTAGGCACGTCCGCCAGGTCGTCCGACGACGACGAAGGGGCGGCCCCGAAGGACCGCCCCTGCCACTTCGACGTTCACGCTCAGCGCCGGCCGCCCAGTCGGGTCTCCACCCGCTCCAGCGCGGTCCGGTAGTCGTCGTTCGCCGCGTACATCGCCGCGGCGATGCGCAGGTGCCGCAGCGCGTCGGTGTGCCGGTTCAGCCGCTCCAGCGTCCGACCGAGCACGTGGTGCGCGTAGTGATCGCTCGGGTCCCGCTCGATCAGCTCGCGCAGGTGCTCCTCGGCCCGGTTGAGCTGGGCCGACTGGAAGTACGCCCGGGCCAGCAACTGCCGGACCGCAGCGTTGCCAGGCTCGGCGTCGATGATCGGCTCCAGCAGTCGGGCTGCCCCGCTGGGGTCACCGGTTTCGAAGAACATGGTCGCCCGCCGGTAGTCCGCCAGAAGATCCATCTGCCCACCTCCTCGGGTCGCACCGTCACCTGTTCCGACGCTGGCACAACACCGGGAGTTTGGCGACTGTTCCCGGAGTCGAGACCGGGTCAGTTCCGGCCGCCGACGGGCCGCCGACGGGCCCGAGGAGTCAGGTGCGGGCGTTCCGGCGTCCGGCGGAGAGCTCCCAGGCGCGGACGCCGCCGACGATTCCGGCGGTGTTCGGCACCACCACCACGTCGTCGCCCATCCGGGCCAGCTGCTCGGGCCGGATCAGTCGGGAGTTGCCCCCGCCCAGGTAGAGCCGGTCCCAGCGGAACACCGGGCGGAGCCCGTCCACCACCTGCCGGATCCGCCGGGACCAGAAGGCGTCGCCGAGTCGCCGCCGTTCCGGCTCACCGACGTACGTGTCGTAGGTGGTGCCCCAGCGCACCGGCGCGTGGGACAGCTCCAGATGCGGGGCGAGCACCCCGCCGTCGAAGAGGGCGCTGCCCAGCCCCGTACCCAGGGTCAGCACCAGCTCGCACCCGGTGCCGGCGACCACCCCGGCGCCGTGCACCTCGGCGTCGTTGAGCACCAGCGCCGGCACCCCGAACGCGTCGGCCAGCGCGCCGCGCGCGTCCCAGCCGGACCACTCGGCGAGCAGGTCCGGGTCGACCCGGCTGCGGGGGCCGCTGCGGGTCACGTAGTGCGGCGTACTCACCACCACTCCGTGCCGGATCATCCCGGGTACGCCGACAGTGAGCCGGTCCGCCGCCGGCAGGCGCCCGCCGAGATCCAGCAGGGTCCGGACAAACAGCGCAGGCGGCAACGGGTACGGGGTGGGCACCCGCAACGGCCGGGCCCGCATCGTTCCCGCCTCGTCGAGCACGGACGCCTTGATGCCTCCGCCGCCGCAGTCGATCGCCAGTGTGGTCACCACGTCCCAGAGTCTGCCCGCTGGCCGCCGGTCGTATGCGGGCGGCCGGATAGGCTGCCGTCCTGATGAGCGCCACGATGATCGTCAAGGACCTGGCCGCCGGGCACGGCGACCGCCCGCTCTTCGCCGGATTGGACCTGGTGGTCGCCCCCGGTGACGTGGTCGGGCTGGTCGGGCCGAACGGGGCCGGCAAGTCGACGCTGCTGCGTACCCTCGCCGGGTTGTTGCCGGTCGAGGCCGGCAGCGTGCGGCTCAGCCCACCCACCGCGAGCGTCGGACACCTGCCGCAGGAGCCGGAGCGGCGGCCGGGCGAGACGGTACGGGACTTCCTGGCCCGCCGGACCGGGGTGACCGCCGCGCAGGCGGCGTTGGACGCGGCGACCGAGGCGCTGACCGCCGGGGCGGCGGGTGCCGACGACGCGTACGGCGACGCGCTGGAGCGCTGGCTCGCCCTGGGCGGCGCGGACCTGGACGAACGCGCCGAGCAGGTGAGCGCCGACCTGGGGCTCGCGGTCGACCTGGACCATCCGATGACCGGGCTCTCCGGCGGTCAGGCGGCCCGCGCCGGGCTGGCGTCGCTGCTGCTCAGCCGGTACGACGTGTTTCTGCTCGACGAGCCGACAAACGACCTGGACCTGGCCGGATTGGAGCGGCTGGAGGAGTTCGTCACCGGGCTGCGGGCCGGCACGGTGCTGGTCAGCCACGACCGGGAGTTCCTCACCCGAACGGTGACCCGGGTGCTGGAGTTGGACCTGCCGCAGCAGCAGGTCAACCACTATGGCGGCGGGTACGCGGCCTACCTGGAGGAGCGCGAGGTGGCCCGCCGGCACGCCCGCGCGGACTTCGAGGAGTACGCCGACACCAAGGCTGGGCTGGAGGCGCGCGCCCGCACCCAGCGGGGCTGGATGGAGAAGGGCGTCAAGAACGCCCGCCGCAAGGCCACCGACAACGACAAGATCGGCCGCAAGTTCCGCAGCGAGGCCACTGAGAAGCAGGCCGCCAAGGCCAAGCAGACCGACCGGCTGATCGAACGGCTCGAGGTGGTCGAGGAGCCCCGCAAGGAGTGGGAGCTGCGGATGGAGATCGCCGCCGCACCCCGCGCCGGCGCCGTCGTGTCCACGCTGCGCGGTGCCGTCGTACGCCGTGGTGGCTTCACCCTCGGCCCGGTCGACCTCCAGATCGACTGGGCGGACCGGGTCGCGGTGACCGGGGCGAACGGCTCCGGCAAGTCCACCCTGCTGGCCGCGCTGCTGGGGCGGCTGCCGCTGGACGAGGGCACCGCCTCGCTCGGCCCTGGCGTGGTGGTCGGTGAGGTGGACCAGGCCCGCGGGCTGTTCCTCGGCGACGTACCGCTGATCGACGCGTTCCAGGCGGCCGTACCCCACCTGTCGCCGGCGGACGCGCGGACCCTGCTGGCCAAGTTCGGCCTGCGGGCGGCGCACGTGCCCCGACCGGCGGCCACCCTCTCCCCCGGCGAGCGGACCCGGGCCGCGCTGGCCCTGCTCCAGGGCCGTGGAGTCAACCTGCTGGTGCTGGACGAGCCCACCAACCACCTGGACCTGCCGGCCATCGAGCAGCTCGAATCGGCGCTGGCCAGCTACCCCGGAACGCTGCTGCTGGTCACCCACGACCGGCGGATGCTGGCCGCCATCGAGACCAACCGGCGGCTGCGGGTCGACGCCGGGCGGATCGCCGAGGATTGATCCGTGCCCACGAGCCGGCGCGGGGTGAGAATGACGCCATGCTCAAGTGGGAGTACGCCCTGCTGGTCCGCCGCCGCCAGGCCGCGACCAACGACCTGGGCTGGGAGGTCGTCTTCGTCTGGTACGGCCCGGACGGCTCGATGGTCGACGTGACGCCGTACGGCGACACCTCGCTGGCCCACCTGAACCGGGCCGGCGACCAGGGCTGGGAGTTGGTCGCGATGAGCGAGGACCCGTCGTTGCCCGGCAATCACGAACTGCACCGCTACCACCTCAAGCGGCCAAAGCCCGCCGACCCGCCACCTCGGCAGCGGATGCGCGGCGGCCGCCGGAGCGTCTCCGGCTGACCCGCCCGCTCGGCCATGTCGGCGCGGAACCGATGTCCCCGTTGAGCGTGATGCCGGTGAATCATCATGATGCCTGTGTGGCATCACGCCGACTGCGGCCCTGCCCCGCATCGTGCGACACGCCCAGCGGTTGGCCGCGCCCGAGCCGGCAACGAGGTGGACGAGCGGGGCGTAACGGGCGCGATTGCGGGTATCGCGCGGCGGGAGGTGGCCCGAATGGTCGCTTTGGCACAGACTCCGCCCTCAGCCGACCGGCTGCGGGCGATCGACGTTTTCCTCGCCCAGGCATGGGCGGACCAGGTTCGGCACGATGATCGGTTGCGGGACCTGGCGGTCGAGGTGCGGTTCGACCGGGGAGTTGCCCATCTGACCGGCAACGTGGCCGAGCCCGCCCAGCTACGGCTGGTGCGGGACCTGGTGGGGCGGCTGGCCGGTGTCTACGGCGTCTGGTGCCGGGTCGGCATCGACGGGCGGGCGCCGGTGGTCGTGGACCTCGGTTGCGGGCCGACCAAGCAGTGGCCGGGCAACCTGGGGCTGGACATCTACCCGGCGCCCGGCGTGGATGCCGTCGCGGACCTGTCCGGCTCGCTGCCACTCGCCGACAACTCGGTGGACGTCCTCTTCGCGGTGCACATCCTGGAGCACCTGATCGACTTCCTGCCGCTGGTCGACGAGTGTCATCGGGTACTCCGCCCCGGTGGTGTGCTGCACGTGATGAGCCCCTGGTGGGGGCATGTGAACGCGGTGGCCGACCCGACCCACGTCCGACTGATGGACGTGCAGACGTTCAAGGGGATCTGCCAGCTCCGGCCACCGGGCACGCCGCGTTGGTACCCACTGCACGCCGGCTGCGACGGTGCCTCGATCTTCGCCGACCTGACCCCGCTCCCCCCGGACGCCGACCCGGCACCCCAGTCCCACCTGGCCCGCTTCTTCGACTGATCTCCCGTGCTCCGACCCGCCGCGGTCAGACGGCGGGCTCGTGCCGGGCCAGCCGGTTGCGGCGGTAGCCGTAACCGAAGTAGATCAACGCGCCGAGCAGCATCCAGGCCAGGAACCGCAGCCAGGTCTCCACCGACAGGTTGAGCATCAGGTAGAAGCAGGCCAACGCGGAGACGATCGGCAGCACCGGCGAGAACGGCACCCGGAACGGCCGCTCCAGGTCCGGCCGCTTGCGGCGCAGGATCGGCACCGCCACCGACACCAGGACGAACGCGCAGAGCGCGCCGATGCTGACCAGGTCGGCCAGCGCGGACAGCGGCAGGAAGCCGGCCAGCAGCGCGACCGCCACCGTCATGATCGCCGAGATCCGGTACGGGGTGCCCCAGCGCGGGTGCACCTTCGCGATCGAGGGTGGGATCAACCCGTCCCGGGCGATGGCGAAGCCGATCCGGCCCATCGCCACCAGGTCGACCAGGATGACGCTGGTCAGGCCCGCGACGGCGGCGATGGAGACCAGCACCGCCGCCCAGCCCGCGCCGACCGACTCGAAGGCGGACGCGATCGGGGCGCCCCGGTCGATCTCGACGTACGGCACCATCCCGACCACCACCAGCGAGACGCCGATGTAGAGCACTGTGGAGATCAGCAACGTGCCGAGCAGACCCAGGGTGAGGTCCCGCTTCGGCTTCCTCGTCTCCTCGCCCAGGTTGGCCACCGCCTCGAAACCGGTGTACGCGAAGAAGACCACGGCCGCGGCGCTGAGCACCCCGACGAAGCCGAAGACCGACGGCTCCAGCCCGAAGAGCGCCTGCGTCACCGGTTGCTTGATGCCGTCGTCGCCGCTCCCGGCGGGCTCGGCCGGCGGGATGAACGGGGTGAGATTGGCGGCCTTGACAAAGAACAGCCCGGCGACCACCACGAAGACGCAGATGGCCACCTTGACCAGCACCAGAAGGTTGGTGATCCGGGCGGACTCCCGGATGCCGACGATCGCCACGACGCCGAGGATCAGCACGATGGCGATGGCACCCACGTTGACCGTGCTGCCCTCCTCGCCGAACCAGCGGGTCGGCAGGTCGAGCAGTTCGGCGAGGTAGCCGGACCAGCCCCGGGCCACCACGGCGGCGCCGAGCGCGAACTCCAGCAGCAGGTCCCAGCCGATGATCCAGGCGACGATCTCGCCCATCGTGGCGTACGCGTAGGTGTAGGCGCTGCCCGCGGTCGGCACGCTGGAGGCCAGTTCGGCGTAGCAGAGGGCGGCGAGCAGGGCCACCACCCCGGCGATGGCGAAGGAGATCACCACACCCGGACCGGCGCTGTCCCGGGCCTCGATCCCGGTGAGCGTGAAGATGCCGGTGCCGATCACGATGCCGATGCCGAAGCCGGTGAGGTCGATGGCGCCGAGCCGTCTCTTCAGCCCCAGCTGGCCGTCGCTGCCGTCCGCCTCGCCTTGGGCTATCACGTCCTTGATCGGTTTTGTGCGCAGCACGGACATCCGGTCACCCCTCCCACCGTGCGACCACCTCGTGGCGGCCGGTGACCGGCGTTGCTACCCAACGGCGCGATTGGTCAACCACGAACCCTTGCGGCGCTGGCCAGATTGTGAAAATTTCCTACCAGCAACGCGGGCATCGGCGGCGAATCTTGCCGGGCTTCGCGTGAAACATCCGGGAGCCCCAACGAAGGGACACACCGCATGAAAGCCACCCGAATCGGAGTCGCCGGGCTGGTCGCAGCCCTGCTCGGCACGTTCGTCAGTGCCACCCCCGCGAGCGCCGCGCCCAGCGCGGCCGACACCACCGCCGGGGCCACCTGCGCCACCGACCCGGCCACCCCGAAGCGGCAGTTCCGGGCCATGTGGATCTCGTCGGTGGTCAACATCGACTGGCCCAGCAAGGCGTCCCAGACCAACCCGGACCGGATCGCCGCCCAGCAGGCCGAGTACCGCGAGCTGCTCGACCTGGCCGGGCGACTGCACCACAACGCCGTCGTGGTGCAGGTCCGGCCCACCGCCGATGCGCTCTGGCCCTCACCCTACGAGCCCTGGTCGGAATACCTGACCGGCGTACGCGGCCAGGACCCGGGCTGGGACCCGCTGGCCTTCCTGGTCGACGAGTCGCACAAACGCAACCTCGAGTTCCACGCCTGGTTCAACCCGTACCGCGTCTCCATGCCGGCCCCCGGCGGCGCCGGTGCCGACCTGACCCAGCTCGCCCCCGGCCACCCGGCCCGGCAGCACCCCGACTGGACCTTCGCCTACCCACCGGCCGGCGTGGCCGGCAGCCGGCTCTACTACAACCCGGGGATCCCCGAGGTCCGCGAGTTCGTGCAGACCGCGATGATGGACGCGGTCAAGCGGTACGACGTCGACGGCGTCCACTTCGACGACTACTTCTACCCCTACCCGAGCGGCACGTACCAGGTGCCCGACGCGGCCTTCGCGGCCCACAACCGGGGTTTCACCGACCGGGCCGACTGGCGGCGGGACAACATCAACCTGCTGATCCAGGAGATGAACGGCAAGATCAAGGCGGCGAAGCCGTGGGTGAAGTTCGGCGTCAGCCCGTTCGGCATCTGGCGCAACAAGACCGCCGACCCGCTCGGCTCGGACACCACCGGCAGCCAGTCGTACGACATCATCTCCGCCGACACCCGCAAGTGGATCAAGCAGGAGTGGATCGACTACGTGGTGCCGCAGCTCTACTGGTACATCGGCCAGTACCCGGCGGCCGACTACGCGCGCCTGGTGCCGTGGTGGGCCGAGACGGTGCGCGGCACCCGCGTGCAGCTCTACATCGGGCAGGCCGACTACAAGAGCGGCGACCCGGCGTACGGGCCGTACTGGCAGAACCCGCGTGAGCTGTCCGACCATCTGACGCTGAACCGGTCGTACCCGGAGGTGCAGGGCAACGTGCACTTCTCCGCGGTGCAGGTGCGTGCCAACCGGCTCGGCGCCACCGACATCTACGCCGGCGAGCACTACTCGCGCCCGGCGCTGGTGCCGGCCATGCCACACCTGCCGGCCCGGCCGCTGCTCTTCCCGGTGGTCACCAAGGCCACCCGGCAGGCCGACGGAGTCCGGCTCACCTGGCGGCAGCCCGCCGACGGCGTCGGCCCGCTCGGCACCGCCACCTCGTACGCGATCTACCGGTTCGACGGCACCACGCTGCCCGGCCGGTGCGCCACGGCCGACGCCGCGCACCTGGTCGGCACCGTCCGGGCCACGCCCGACGGCGCTCAGTCCTGGGTGGACACCTCGGCCGAGCCCGGTCGGCGCTACACCTACCAGCTGACCGCGCTGGACCGGTCGGCCAACGAGAGCCCCGCGAGCCCGCCGGCATTCGTTCTACGCTGACCGCTTCTCCGAATGCCCCGGACGCCTCGCGCGCCCGGGGCATTCGTCTGTTTCAACGTATGTCACCAATAGTTCGCGACGCGCATACCGCCTTGTTGATCAGCTGATCGACACTCATCGACATCCGGTAACCCGCCGGTAACTTCCGTCCCACCGCTCACCCCCTGCGGAGGTATCCCGTGCCCCGACGTATCGCCACCCTGCTCGCCTCGGGCGCGCTAGCGCTGCTCGCCACCCTCGCCATCGCCTCCCCCGCCGCCGCCGCCCCGACCCCCGCACAACGGCTGTCCGTGCTGTCCAGCTGGACCCAGACCAGCGCGTCCAGCTACAACTCGTGGAACAGCGCCCGGGTCAACCGGGCCCCCTGGGCCGAGTACAACTTCGACTGGTCCACCGACTACTGCTCGTCCAGCCCGGACAACCCGCTCGGCTTCACCTTCAGCCTGGGCTGCTACCGGCACGACTTCGGCTACCGCAACTACAAGGCGGTCGGCCAGTTCCCCGCCAACAAGTCCCGCCTCGACAGCGCCTTCTACGAGGACCTGAAGCGGGTCTGCGCCACCTACAACGCGGTCGTCCGACCGGCCTGCTACAGCCTGGCCTGGACCTACTACCAGGCGGTCAGCATCTTCGGTTCGGTAGCGGCCGTCCAGCAGGCCGACATCGACCGCGCCGCCCGCATGAAGGCCCAAGCCGAAGCCAAGGCCGCAACCCACTAAACCCCCACGCCCCACCCCACCCCCACCCCCACCCTGCCCAAACCCCCTACGACCGTGTTGATCAAGAGGTTTGCGTCAGAAAACGCGCTCCTGGTGACCGAAACCTCTTGATC
>NZ_JBEXHP010000122.1:0-15723 GCF_040607895.1 Micromonospora sp. NPDC005220 | reverse complement strand
ACGGCGGCGCGGCCCGGCCCGGTGGCCCGCGTCGAGCCGGCCCGACGGGTGGCCGCGGCGGCCTCGGCGAGCACCACCAGCGGCACGTCCAGGACGACGGCGAGCCAGCCGAGCCAGAACCCGCCCGGCACGCGGCGCTGTCGTTCCCACCGGGAAACCTCGTGCCGGCTCAGCGTCGGCACCCCGGCGGCGGCGCACAACTCGGCGGCGGCTCGCTGCTGGCTCCAGCCCCGGGCCAGTCGGCACCGGGCCAGCAGCGGCCCGAGCTGCGCTGGGCGCGGCGATGCGGGCGGGATCATGAGTCCTCCTGGCGGGCGTCGGTGCGGTGACGACCCACCCGCCCGTCCGGGCGGGACCGGCGTCACCGCTCGGTTGCTGACCCCCGCACGGGACCCGGGCCACCCCCGCCGCCCCTCCCGCACCGCCCCTTTCTACCTCGGTGGTACGACGCCTTCCGCCCGCCGGGTCGGGTGCGGGGTGCGACAGCGCCCACCGCCACGGGGCGGATCGGGCGGCATCGCCCGCCCGGTTGACGGCCCCGGGCGACACCGCACACCGGGTCGGGCGGACGGGCGGCACCGGCCGCTGGATGAGAAGGGCCTGGGTCCTGGTTGCATCGACCGCTAGAGTCGGGTCGTGGCGCTCGGTCTTCCCTCGACACTCCCCAATCCCCAGCCGGCGATCGGGGAGCTCATCCGTGAGCACCAACCGACCTTCTCGTTCGAGTTCTTCCCGCCCAAGACCGAGGCGGGGGAGCAGCTGCTCTGGCGGGCCATCCGCGAGCTGGAGTCGCTGCGCCCGTCGTTCGTGTCGATCACGTACGGCGCCGGCGGCACGACCCGGGACACCACCGTGGCGGTGACCGAGCGGATCGCCACCGAAACCACCCTGCTGCCGATGGCCCACCTGACCGCGGTCAACCACTCCGTCGCCGAGCTGCGGCACGTGGTCGGCCGGCTCGCCGGGGTGGGTGTGCGCAACGTGCTGGCCGTTCGTGGCGACCCCCCGGGCAACCCGGGCGGTGAGTGGATCCGCCACCCCGAGGGGGTGGACTACGCCGAGGACCTGGTCCGCCTGGTGCGCGACGCCGGCGACTTCAGCGTCGGCGTGGCGGCCTTCCCGTACAAGCACCCCCGCTCGCCCGACGTGGCCAGCGACACCGCCCAGTTTGTCCGCAAGTGTCGGGCCGGCGCGGAGTTCGCGGTCACCCAGATGTTCTTCGACGCCGACGACTACCTGCGGCTACGTGACCGGGTGGCCGCTGCCGGCTGTGACACCCCGATCCTGGCGGGGGTGATGCCGGTGACCCAGATCGGCACCATCGAGCGGTCCGTGCAGCTGTCCGGCGCGCCGTTCCCACCGGCGCTGGCGGCCCGCTTCGAGCGCGTCGCCGACGACCCGGACGCCGTCCGCCGGCTCGGCATCGAGCAGGCCAGCGAGATGTGCCGCCGACTGCTCGACGAGGGCGTGCCGGGAATCCACTTCATCACCCTCAACCGGTCCACCGCGACCCGCGAGGTCTGGCAGAACCTGAAGGCCGGCGCCCGCGTGTGAACGGTGCGCCTGCGACACCTGTTGCCCGGCACGACGGTTGATCCATGGTGGGCACACAGCTGAACTGGGATCAGTACGCCACGGCGTGGGCGCGACTGCACGGCGGGTTCGACCCGCGGGTCGCGGCGCCGGTGGTGCGCGCCTGGCTGCGATTCGCGTACCACGTCGGATATGTGCTGGGTCGGCTGCGGGTCAGCCCCACCGCGGTCACTGTGGCCGGCGTGCTGCTCTGCTTCTGCGTACCGTTGCTGGTGGGCCGGCAGGGGGACGGGCCGTTCCTCGGCGCGCTGTTCGTGCTGCTGGCCGCCGTTGCGGACAGCGTGGACGGCGCGGTGGCGGTCGCCACCAACCGCACCACCCGCCTCGGCTACGTCTACGACTCGGTCGCCGACCGGCTCGGTGAGGTGGCCTGGCTGCTGGCGTTCTGGCTGGCGGGCGCGCCGGGTGGGCTGGTCGTCGCGGGCGGCGCGCTGTCCTGGTTGCACGAGTACGTCCGAGCGCGGGCGGTCGCCGCCGGCATGCGGGAGATCGGCGCGGTGACCGTGGGCGAGCGCCCCACCCGGGTCTCCGTGGCGCTGGCCGGCTTGCTGGTCGCCGGGCTGGCCGGGCTGATCGAGCCGGAGCTGACCGCCGGCACCATCACCATGGCGACCGCGGTCTGGGTGCTGCTGGCCGGGTTCGGCCTGGGGCAGCTGCTCTCCAGCACCCGCCGCGCCCTGCTCGACGCCGGCTGAGCGGCCGAGCCAGGCCAGCTCGACGCCGGGTCTACCAGGCGGGGCCGATCTCGTCGGCGACGATCTGCGCGGAGAGGGTCACCATCGGCAACCCGCCGCCCGGGTGGGTGGAGCCGCCCACCAGCCACAGCCCGTTCGCCGGGCCCCGGTTGGCCGGGCGGAGCAGCCCACCGGCGGTGCCGTAGATCGAGCCACCCGGCGCGCCGGTCGCCGCGTCCAGGTCGGCGGGGGTGCGGATCTCGCGGAACAGCAGCCGGTCGCGCACGTCCACGCCGCGCCGGGCCAGCACGTCCAGGATCTGATCGGCGTACGCGTCGGCCAGCCCCGGGCGTCGCCAGTCGACAGCGCCCGCCGCGAGGCCCTGCCGGGGGGCGTTGACCAGCACGAACCACGCCTCGTGTCCGGCTGGGCGGACCATCGGGTCGTCGGCCACGGTGACGAACACCGTCGGGTCGGCCGCCGGCCGGGCCCGTACGCCCCGCCCGGGGTCACCGAAGACCGCGTCGAACTCGGCGTCGTAGTCGTCCGGGAAGAAAACGTTGTGGTGGGCCAGCCCGGTGCTGCCGGAGACGCCGAGCAGCAGCACGAAGCCGGCGAGGCTGCGGTCGGTCAGCCCGGCCAGCCGACGCGGGTGCGGCAGCAGGTCACGGTAGACGGTGAGCGCGTCCACGTTGGCCACCACCACGTCGGCGGGCACCGGGGCGGTGACGCCGGCGAGGCGTACCCCGTGCACCCGGCCGCCGGTCGCGTCGATCCGGGTGACCGTGGCGTCGGTCTGCACGACCACGCCGAGGTCCAGGCAGCGGGTCAGCAACGCGTCGGCGAGCGTGCCCAACCCACCGCGCAGGTACCAGCCACCGAAGGCCAGCTCGGCGTAGGGGACCGCGACCAGCGCCGCCGGCGCCCGACGCGGGTCGGCGCCGGTGTAGGTGGCGTACCGGTCCAGCAGCATCCGCAGCCGCGGGTCGGAGAGGTGCCGGCGGCCCAGGCCGCGCAGTGTGCGGCCGGGGGCGATGGCGGCCAGGTCGCCGACGCGCCAGGCCAGCGACGCGAGGTCGCGGGGAGAGTCGACGGCACGGCGCAGGATGTCCCGCGAGGACGCCTCCCACACGCGCGCCGCGCGGCCCCACAGCCGCTGCCAGTCGGCTGCCGCCCGGTCACCGAAGGCGGCCCCGATCCGGGCGGTGAACTCCACCGGGTCGGCGCACGAGTCGAGTGCCGGGCCGCCGCCGGGGAAGACGTGCCGGACGATCGGGTCCAGCCCGACCAGGTCCAGGTACTCGTCGAGCTTCGCCCCGGTCGCCTCGAACAGGTCGTGGAAGACGTCGGGCAGGGTGAGCAGGCTCGGCCCGGTGTCGAAGTGGAACGTACCGGCCGGGGTGTCGTGCGCGTACCGGCCGAGCTTGCCGCCGATGGTGTCGGCCCGCTCGAAGACGGTCACCTGGTGCCCGGTAGCGGCCAGCCGGGCGGCGGTGGCGAGGCCACCCACCCCGGCGCCGACGACCACGATCCGCGCCATGCCACGCCCTCCTAGCTGACCGGGCGGCCCCGCCAGGTCAGGCGGCGCTGCTTTCGCAGATGGTACGACCGCAGGGTCAACCAACCGAGGACCACGACCGACACGGGGTGTGCGAGCGCGTCGGGCCACCACCGGCCCCCGGTCGCCCGGGCGGTCAGCACCCGCCCGGTCACCCCGAGCAGATAGCCGGCCAGACCCACGGTGGCCACCCCCGCCGCGCCGGCCGCCGCACCCACCAACGCGACCAGTGGCGGGGCGGTGTAGAGCAGCAGCAGCGCCGTCACCACGGCCGCCGCCGCGCCCGGGTGCCCGAACGACGCCCAGAGCGACTTCGAGTACCCGTCGCGCAGCTGCGGCCAGTCGTCGTACATCCGGCAGGTGGCCAGCCGGGAGCCGTCGGCCAGGGCGATCCGCCCGCCGGCCCGCTTGACCGCCCGGGCCAGCTCGACGTCCTCCAGGATCTTGTCGGCGACCGCGGCGTGCCCGCCGGCGGCGGTGTAGCCGGCCCGGTCCACCACCAGGAACTGCCCGCCCGCCGCGGCCAGCGACGGCCGCGGCGAGCGCTCCATCGCGCGCAGCGGCAGGAAGGTCAGCCAGAGCCACTGCAACAACGGCTGCACCAGCCGGTCGGCCGCCGTCGTCACCACGATCCGGGGGTACGGCGACAGCAGCGTCGCGCGGGCGGCGCGCAGTTCGGTGACGGCGGCGGCCACGGCGTGCGGGGCGAGCACCACGTCGGCGTCGACGAAGACCAGCGCGGTGGCGTCCGGGTCGGCCCGGGTGGCCAGCTGCCAGCAGGCGTGCGGCTTGCCCAGCCAGCCCGGCGGCGGGGCGACACCGGTGAGCAGCGTGACCCGGGGGTCGTCGCCGGCCACCGCGCGGACCACGTCGGCGGTGCCGTCGGTGGACCCGTCGTCGAGGACCACGACGCGCAGCCCGGGTATGCCGCGCTGGGCCAGCAGGGCGCGCAGGCAGGGCGTGACCCGGGCGGCCTCGTCGCGTAGCGGCAGCAGCACGGCCACCGGCTCGTCGACCTCGTCGGGCCGGTCGGTGGGCCGGCGCAGCCAACGGGTGGCGTTGAGCCAGGTGTGCCCGGTCAACGCGGCGACGGCGATCAGCAGGGCGAGCAGGACGGTCATCGGGTCGCGTCGACGCCTGGGCGGTGTGGCTGGTGGGCCTCCCGACCGGGGTCACCGCCCCGGCGGGCACGCAGGAGGGTCACCGCCAGCGGTACGGCGGTCACCGACATGCCGGCGGCGCCCCAGAGCGCCGAGGCGGGCAGGTCGAGGAAGACGGCGTGGGCCAGGATGCTGGAGAAGTACGTCCACAGGTAGAGCGCGACCATCGGGTGGTCCCGCCGATCGGTGTGCGCGGCGGCCGGCCCGGCCAGTGGGCGCAGCGCGCTCATCATCAGCACCGCGAAGAGCAGCCAGCCCAGGTAGTTGCTGACCGGGATGCCGGTCAGGCCGGGCAGGGCCGGGGTGGCGTCGCGCCAGACCCAGTAGCCCTCGGCCACCATCTGCGGGTCGAGGAACAGGTCCCAGGCGGCCAGCCCCACCGTGGCCAGCGCGATCCGGCCGACCCACCGTCCGGCCGTCGCGCGGCTGCCGGCTGGTGAACCGCTGCCGGAGCCGGAGCCGGTGCCCGTGCCGGAGCCGGTGCCGGTGCCGGCCGTTGCGCCGCTGCCGGTGGGGGAGGCGCTGCCACCGCCGGTCAGGCGGACCGCTGCCAGCCAGGCCGGCCAGGCCATCCAGGTCCAGGCCAGCGGAATGATCAACGGCACACCGGCCAGCTTGGGACCCAACTCGCCGGAGTAGTCGTAGCTGCCGAACGGCACACCGGTGGCCACCCCGATCGCCTCGATCGCGAACCCGCCGCCGGTGGCCACCGCGACCAGCGCCGCGGCCACCCTGGGGCCTCGGCTGAGCAGCGCGTGGCCGACCGAGAGCAGCCAACCGAGGACGACGGTGGCCACGGTGAGCCCGGCCCGGGTGGCGCCGCCGGTGAGCGGGTAGCAGATCTGGGCGAGCACCAGGACGGCGAGCAGCGTCCAGGAGATCCGTCGGGTCATGACACCGGTGGCTCGAGCGGCAGATCCCGACCGAGCACGCCGAACGGTCGCTCGTCGCCGGGGAAGTGGAAGTCGCGCAGCACGTCGACGAAGCCGAACCGTCGGTACAACCGCCAGGCCCGCGAGGTCTGCTCGTCGGCCTCCGGGGTGGACAGCAGCACGGTGTCACCCTCCGCCATGCCGAGCAGCGCGCGCAGCTGACCGGTGCCCAGGCCGTGCCCCTGCGCCGGCGGCCGGACGTGCAGCTCGACCACCTCGAAGCAGTGGGTGAGCCAGCGTGTGCGGGTCGGGGCGTCCAGCGCGCGGTGCACCTGGTCGTGCCACCACTGACCGGAGGCGCCCAGGTAGCCGTAGCCGAAGCCGGCCAGGTGACCCTCGCTGGTCAGGCTGGCCACCGCTCGGAAACCCGGCCGGCGAACGTGGGTGGCGATGTAACCGCGCCGGGCCTCCAGCAGGTCGGTGCGGTATCCCATCGCCTCGCCGTAGACGGCCACCACGTCGTCCAGCCGCCGGACGAGATCGTCCGGCGTCCAGCGCACCAACCTCATGCCCGTCCACCCTTCACCGTTTCTGGGCCGCCGTCGGCGACCCACCCGAGCACCGACCGGTCGCCGACCACGTCGCGTACCTCGAACCGGGCGAACAGCTCCTCGGCGTACCAGCCCGCGGTGGGGGTTCGCATGATCGCCGCCCGATGCTCCGGGTGACGGTACGCGAACGCCACCAGGTCCGTCGGGTCACGCCACACGCTCACCGTGCCCTGCCAGCCCAACGGGGCCTCGCCGACCCCGAACCGGGCCAGCAGCCCGGGCGCGTCGCGCAGGGCGGCCGCCACCGGCGGGATCGCCCGCCAGAAGGTGGCGGCCCGGCGGGCCCGCAGCCGGGCCCGGGTCAGCGCCAGCACCGGGCCGGTGACCCGGCCGCCCGACGGGTCGCCGAACGGCCGCTGACCGGACCACTCGCCCCGGCTGGTCAGCGGGCGCAGGTCGATCCGGGCGTGGGCGTGGGCGATGCGCGCCCAGGCCCGCCCGACCGACGAGTCGCCGAAGTCGGCCGCCGCGGCGGGGGAGTCCCAGACGGTCAGTGCCGCCCACCGGGTCAGGTCGGCGTCCCTCGGCCCGAAGTCGGTGCCGGTCCCGGTGCCCAGCAGCTTGCCGAACCGAACGCCCGGGAGGGCCCGCAACCGGCGTGGATCCAGCGCCATCCGGGTCAGCGCCCGGGGCAGCGCGCCACGGGAGGTCCGCCACACGTGCAGCGTGACCAGCTCCGGAGCCGTGCTGCGGTGCCCGCCGGTGGGCTCGCTCAGCGCGCTCACGCCACCTCGGCTGGGGTGCCGGCGGTGACCCGCAGCAGCTCGGCGTAGGTGGTCGGGAAGACCGCCTGGGGTACGCCCCCCGCGGCCCAGATCTCCGGGTACGCCGCCAGCGCCGTGTCCACCAGGGTGCGTAGCGGGTGCGGGTGCCCGAGTGGGGCGACCCCGCCGATCGGCTGTCCGGTGTGGGCCCGGACGAACTCCGGGGTGGCCCGGCGCAGCCTGGTGACGCCGATCGACGCCGCCAGTCCGGCGGTGTCGACCCGGTGCGCGCCGGAGGTGAGGACGAGCAGCGGCGTGTCGTCCGCGTCGAAGATCAGTGAGTTGGCGATCTGGCCGACCTCGACGTCGAGCGCCTCGGCGGCCGCGGCGGCGGTGTGCACCGCGTCGGGCAGCAGACGGACCACGCTGGGCTCACCGGCGCCGTCGACCGTGCCGGCGGCGGTGAGCGCGTCCTGCACCGCCCGTACGTTCGGGTGTGGCTGCATCCCGCCATTCTTCCCGGTCCGCCGGGGGCCGGTTCAGCCGGCCGGCACGCTCAGCGCGTCACACGTTGCATTTTCGTCGGAGGGGAGGTGTACTGTCAGCAGCAGTTAGAACGAGTGTTCGATTGCCTCGAACGCCCGTTCCAACCAGCCGGAGCGCGGCGTTTCGCGGCGCCACCTCCGGGCGGTGCGGCTCCGCGGGCCGCACCTGGGTTTCCGGGCAGTCGCGAGCCTGGTCCCAACAGGCAGGAGCGTCGCCCGCCGCCCACGACCCCCGGGCAGCGGGGGTCGCACCCCCCCGGCCGCGGGGCGGCGGGGGGGGGGGGGGGGGGGACCCACCCCGCCCGGCCCGCCCCGCCGAGGCCGACGCCCCCGCCGGCCCGCCGGCCGGGTGTGGTGTGGGGAAGCATCCACACCCGGCCGGCCACACCCGGTGCGTCTTCCTCCGCACCACCCCGACCTCGGCGTCTCGTTGGCGGCATCAGCCGCCGGTGTGACGTCTCGGCCACGTGGAGGAGAGACCATCCATGCCGACCAACCCGGCTCAGGCACCGACGGTGCCGGCGCACGTGCTGCCGCATCGCACCCCCGCCCAGCTCCTCACGTTGGCCCGTCGTGGGCTGGTCGAGGCCGGCCAGACCCGACCTGACGGCCTGCGCTACGCGGCAGCCCACCTGGCGGCCCTGCGCGCGGCGGCGGCCCTGCTCGCCGCCCGGGCCCGCCCCGCGCCGAGTCGACGCAACCGGATCACCAGCGTCTGGGTCCTGCTCTGCGCTGTCGCTCCGGAGCTCGACGAGTGGTCCCGGTTCTTCGCCGCGGGGGCCAGCAAACGCGCCGCCGCCGAGGCCGGCATCCCCCGGGTGGTCAGCGCCCGGGAGGCCGACGATCTGCTCCGCGCTGCCGAACAGTTCGTCACGGTGGTGGAAACCGCGCTCGGCGTGGCCCACCAACCGTCCCTGGACGGCCTCGCCGCCTGATCCCGCCGTGCCACCGGCCGCCCTGCGGGGGGAGCCGGGCGGCCGGTGGCACGGCGTGCCGGTCCTGATCTGATCCACAGCAACGACGGGGGAGTTGGTCCAATGGCGGGCCGCATGGTGGTCGGTTCCGCCGCGCTGGCCGATCTGGTGCGCCCGGCGAGCGCGCCCGACCCGGTCGGTGGCCACCGGGTGCTGCCGGTGGTGCCCGAGTTGACCGGTCTGCTACCCAACCGGGGTCTGCGCCGCGGCAGCACCATCGCGGTCGCCGCCGGTCAGCCCCGACGCAGTGGCGGCACCTCGCTGGTGCTGGCCCTGCTGGCCGAGGCGTCCCGGGCCGGTTCGTGGTGCGCCGTGGTCGGAGTGCCGACGTTCGGTGCGGGTGCGGCAGCCGAGCTGGGCATCGCCCTGGACCGGCTGGCCCTGGTGCCGAATCCCGGCCCCGAGTGGGCCACAGTGGTCGCCGCGCTGATCGACGGGGTGGACGTCGTGGTCACCGCCGTACCCGCCGCGGTCTCCGCCTCGGTCGCCACCCGGCTGGCCGCGCGGGCCCGACAGCGCGGCAGCGTGCTCGTTCCGTACGGCCGGTGGGACGGCGCGGACGTGACGTTGCAGGTGGTCCGTGGGGTCTGGGAAGGGCTCGACCAGGGCCGGGGGCGGCTGCGTCGCCGGGAGGTCACCGTCTCGGCGCGCGGGCGCGGAGCGGCCGCCCGACCCAAGGAGATCAAGGTCTGGCTCCCCGGTGCCGAGCTCACCCGGGTCATTCCCCGGGCGGTGCGGTCGACCGTGGGCCGTCCGTCGGTGCCGCTCGCCCTGGTCGGGTCGGGGTGACCGGCTCGCCGACCCGGACCCTGCTGCTGTGGTGCCCGGACTGGCCGGTGCTCGCCGCCGAGATCGTCGACGGTGTGCCAGCCACCGGTCCGGTCGCCGTGCTGCACGCCAACCGGGTGGTCGCCTGCTCCGAGCGGGCCCGCGCCGAGGGGGTGCGCCGAGGGCTGCGCAAGCGGGAGGCGCAGGGGCGCTGCCCGCAGCTCACCGTCGTGGAGTACGACCCGGGCCGGGACGCCCGGGCGTTCGAGCCGGTGGTCGCCGCGCTGGAGGAACTGGTCGCCGGCGTCGAGGTGGTCCGTCCGGGTGCCTGCGCGGTCGCCGCCCGGGGCCCGAGTCGTTACCTCGGCGGCGAGGAGGCGGCCGCCGAGCGGCTCATCGAGCACGTCGCCCAGTCCTGTCTGGTGGAGAGCCAGGTGGGCATCGCCGACGGGGTTTTCGCCGCGGGGTTGGCCGCCCGCGCCGGCCGGGTGGTGGAGCCGGGCGGAACACCGGCGTTCCTGGCCGGGTTGCCGGTCGAGGCGCTCGGTCGGTCCGCACTGGCCGATCTGCTGCGCCGGCTGGGGGTGCGGACCCTCGGCGACTTCGCCGCGCTGCCGGCCGGCGACGTGCTGGCCCGGTTCGGGTTCGACGGAGCGCTGGCCCACCGGCTGGCCGCCGGCCGGGATCACCGTCCGCTCGCCGTCCGGCAGCCGCCGACCGACCTGACGGTGACCTCCGCGTACGACGAGCCGATCGACCGGGTCGACGCGGCGGCGTTCGCCGCCCGCGCCCTGGCCGAGCAGTTGCACGAGCGGCTGGCCGGGTACGGGCTGGCCTGCACCCGGCTCGGCATCGAGGCGGTCACCGAGCACGGGCAGGAGCTGCACCGGGTGTGGCGGCACGACGGTCTGCTCACCGCCGCGGCCATCGCCGATCGGGTGCGCTGGCAGCTCGACGGCTGGCTCTCCGGCAGCAACGGCCGCGCCGGTGCCCGCCCGGCCCGACCGACGGCCGGCGTCATCCGGCTGCGACTGATCCCGGACGGGGTGCTCGCCCAGGGCGGTCTGCAAGCTGGTCTCTGGGGGGAGACCGGCGAGGAGCGGGAGCGGGCGCACCGGGCATTGAGCCGGGTACAGGGCATCCTCGGCCCGGAAGCGGTGGTCACCGCCGTGCTCGGTGGTGGGCGCTCCCCGGCCGACCAGGTGCGCCTGGTGCCGTGGGGCGACGAACGTCTCCCCGCCCGGCCCGGCCCGCCGGCCGTAGCCGGCGCCGCCAACGCCAACGCCAACGCCAACGGCAACGCCAACGGTGCCGCCAACGCCAAAGCCAAAGCCAACGGTGCCGGTGCCGGTGCCGGTGCCGGTGCCGGTGCGGCCACTGCCCCGCGCGGGGGCACCCCGCCGTGGCCGGGCCGGCTGCCACCGCCCGCGCCCGCCGTGGTGCTGCCCAGCCCGCTCGCCGCGACGGTGCACGACGCCGCCGGCGAGCCGGTGGTGATCAGTGCGCGGTTGGCGGTGAGCGCCGCCCCCGCTCGGCTGGTGGTCGGCACCGGCCAGCCGGCGGAGATCGTGGGGTGGGCCGGGCCGTGGCCGGTGGACGAGCGCTGGTGGGCGCCGGCCGAGGCCCGCCGTCGGGCCCGCTTCCAGGTCAGCCTCGCCGACGGCACCGCTCTGCTGCTCGCCGTGGAGTCCGGGCAGTGGCTGGTGGAGGCCATCTATGACTGAGTCAGGTCGCCCCATGACCGGTGTTGGTCGGGAGGCAGATGTCCTGATGAGCGGTATGACTGTGAGTCATATTTATGACTCACAGTCATACCGCTCCCGGTGGCTTTCGCCGCTGGCGCGGTTGCGCACCGCCGGGCGCCTGGTCGGTCGTGCCACCGCCAGCGGGCCGGCAGAAGCGGCCGGCGCGGGCGGCGCGGTCCGAGTGGGCGGCGCGGTCCGAGCGGTCCGAGTGGGCAAAGCGGGTGGCGCGGTCCGAGTGGGCGGCGCGGTCCGAGCGGTCCGAGTGGGCAAAGCGGGCGGCGCGGTCCGAGCGGTCCGAGCGGCCGGAGTGGCCGGATGAGCTTTCACAACCCGAAGATGCCCTGGTCGGAGCTGGAGCGGGTGCTCTCCGGTCGGGCCGGTGGCGGCTCCGGCGGCGGGCGGTCGCGCGAGGAGCGGCACCTGCACGTGGTGGACCCGCTCGCGGTGGACGGCGACGGCGGCGACTCCCCGGCCTGGAGCCGCCGCCGCGAGCAGTACCAGCCGCCGGAGCTGACCCGCCCCGACGGCGTGGTGCCCTACGCGGAGCTGCACGCGCACACCAACTTCAGCTTCCTCGACGGCGCCAGTCACCCGGAGGAGCTGGCCGAGGAGGCGGCCCGGCTGGGGCTCACCGCCCTCGCCGTCACCGACCACGACGGCTTCTACGGGGTGGTCCGCTTCGCCGAGGCGGCTCGTACGCTGGGCCTGCCGACCATCTTCGGCGCGGAGCTCTCCCTCGGCCTGCCCGGCCCGCAGAACGGCGAGCCCGACCCGCACGGCGCCCACCTGCTGGTGCTCGCGCACGGCCACGAGGGGTACGCCCGGCTGGCCACCACCATCGCCCGCGCCCAGCTGCGTGGCGGGGAGAAGGGCCGCCCGGATTACGGGGACCTGGAGGAGGTCGCCGCCGAGCTGCGTGACCATGTGCTGGTGCTGACCGGCTGCCGCAAGGGGCACGTGCCGGGGGCGCTGCTCACCGAGGGGGTGGACGCGGCGGCCCGCGAGCTGGACCGGCTGACCGCGCTCTTCGGCGCCGAGACGGTGGCCGTGGAGCTGACCGACCACGGTCATCCCGTCGACGCGGACCGCAACGACGCGCTCGCCGAGCTGGCCGCCGCCGCTGGGCTGCCGACGGTGGCCAGCAACAACGTGCACTACGCCAGCCCCGGCCGGCGTCGGCTGGCCACCACCGTCGCCGCCGTCCGGGCCCGACGCAGCCTGGACGAGATCGACGGCTGGTTGCCGGCGGCGGCCACCGCCCACCTGCGCAGCGGCGCGGAGATGGCGGCCCGGTTCGCCGCGTACCCGGGTGCTGTGGCGCGGGCCGCCGAGTTCGGCGCCGAGTTGGCCTTCGACCTTCAGCTCGTCGCGCCCCAGCTGCCGGCGTACCCGGTGCCGCCGGGGCACACCGAGATGAGCTGGCTGCGGAAGCTGACCGCCGACGGGGCGCACGAGCGCTACGGGCCGCCGCAGGCGCACCCGACGGCGTACGCGCAACTCGACCACGAACTGAACATGATCGAGGAGCTGGGTTTCCCCGGCTACTTCCTGGTGGTCTACGACATCGTCACGTTCTGTCGGGACCAGGACATCTACTGCCAGGGTCGGGGTTCGGCGGCCAACTCGGCGGTCTGCTACGCGTTGCGGATCACCAATGTGGACGCGGTCCGGCACCGACTGCTCTTCGAGCGTTTCCTCGCCCCGGAACGGGACGGCCCGCCGGACATCGACGTGGACATCGAGTCCGACCGGCGGGAGGAGGTGATCCAGCACGTCTACACCCGCTACGGCCGGGAGCACGCCGCCCAGGTCGCCAACGTCATCTCCTACCGGCCCCGGTCGGCCGTGCGGGACGTGGCCAAGGCGTTCGGCTTCTCACCCGGTCAGCAGGACGCCTGGAGCAAGCAGATCGACAGGTGGGGCTCGGTCGCCACTGTCGATGTCGAGAACATCCCCGAGCAGGTGGTGGAGTACGCCAACGAGTTGCAGACGTTCCCGCGGCACCTGGGCATCCACTCCGGGGGCATGGTGATCTGCGACCGACCGGTGATCGAGGTCTGCCCGGTGGAGTGGGGGCGGATGCCCGGGCGCAGCGTCCTGCAGTGGGACAAGGACGACTGCGCCGCGGTGGGCCTGGTGAAGTTCGACCTGCTCGGCCTGGGCATGCTCTCCGCGCTGCACTACGGCTACGACATGATCGGGTCCCGGCTCGACCTGGGCGACATGACCCTGGACGACCCGGAGGTCTACGACATGCTCTGCCGGGCCGACTCGGTCGGGGTGTTCCAGGTGGAGAGCCGGGCCCAGATGGCCACCCTGCCCCGGCTCAAGCCCCGCGAGTTCTACGACCTGGTGGTCGAGGTGGCGCTGATCCGTCCCGGCCCGATCCAGGGCGGTTCGGTGCACCCGTTCATCCGGCGCAAGAACGGCCAGGAGCCGGTGACGTACGCGCACCCGTTGATGCGCAACGCGTTGGAGAAGACCCTGGGTGTGCCGTTGTTCCAGGAGCAGTTGATGCAGCTCGCCATCGACCTGGCCGGCTTCGACGCGGCGGAGGCCGACCAGTTGCGCCGGGCGATGGGCGCGAAACGGTCGGTCGAGCGGATGACCCGCATCGCCGACCGGCTCTACGCCGGGATGGCCGAGCGGGGCATCACCGGGGAGCTGGCCGACGACGTCTACCGCAAGCTCACCGCGTTCGCCAGCTACGGCTTCCCGGAGAGCCACGCGATGAGCTTCGCCTACCTGGTGTACGCCAGCTCGTGGCTCAAGCGCTACCACCCGGCGCCGTTCCTGGCCGCGCTGCTCAACGCCCAGCCGATGGGTTTCTACTCGCCGCAGACCCTTGTCGACGACGCCCGCCGGCACGGGGTGGAGGTCCGCCGTCCGGACATCAACGCCAGCGGGGCGAAGGCGGTGTTGGAGTCCACCCCGGACACCCGGTGGGGCAGCGGGCCGGGTGAGCCGCCGCACGCCTGGGGGTTGGGTGGTCCGGCCGTCCGGATGGGGCTGTCCAGCGTACGTACCCTCGGGTCGGACGTGGCCGAGCGGATCGAGGCCGAGCGGGCGGCCGGTGGGGCGTACCGTGACATGCCGGATCTGGCCCGGCGGGTCGGCCTGACCGCCGCGCAGCTGGAGGCGCTGGCCACCGCGGACGCCTTCGCCTGTTTCGGGCTGACCCGGCGGGAGGCGCTCTGGGCCGCCGGCGCGGCGGCCCAGGACCGACCGGGCCGGCTGCCCGGCACGGTGACCGGCGCGGCGGCGCCCACACTGCCCGGGATGGAGGCGGTGGACCGGCTGGTCGCCGACGTGTGGGCCACCGGGTTGTCGCCGGAGAGCCACCCGGCCCGGTTCATCCGGGGTCAGCTCGACGTGCTCGGCGCGGTGCCGATCGCCCGGCTCGGTCGGGTGGAGCCGGGGCAGCGGATCCGGGTCGGTGGCATCGTCACCCACCGGCAACGCCCGGCGACCGCGGGCGGGGTGACCTTCCTCAACCTGGAGGACGAGACCGGGATGCTGAATGTCACCTGTTCGCCGGGGCTGTGGCAGCGCTACCGGCGGGTGGCGCGGACCAGCGCCGCGCTGGTGGTCCGGGGGCGGTTGCAGCGACACGAGGGGGTGACCAACCTGGTCGCCGACCGGCTGGACGCCATCGAGCCGCCGGTGAGTCCGGCCTCCCGTGACTTCCGCTGATTAAGTGATCCACATTACGGTTTCCCGAGCCGCCGAGCGGGAGACTCGTCCCGAGCGGGCAGAGCGGCCCGTGATCCGTGAGGGGGAACGACAGTGACGGGAAATCACGCGTACACCGGTGGAATCGCCAACGCCCGGCGGACCCGACTGGGCAACGGCTGGGTGCCGTCGCACCTCGCCGACCCCCGCGAGTACGAGGTGACCAACGGTCCGGTGGCCAACGAGCGCCGGTCCCGGGCAGAGGACGAGGCCGAGGGCACCGAGGCCTGATCACCCGCGCTACCACGCACCGATCGGGCGTGTGGTGGGCGCGCCCGCCACACGCCCGCACCACCACCGGGCCGGGTGACTAGGCTCGGCCGGGTGGAGCAGACCCGAGGCCGGTTCGCCGAGCCGCCGCTGACACCCCGTACCGCCGTGATCTGGTCGGTGCTCCGCGCCGAGCTGGACCGGCGCGGCGACGCCGAGCTCACCGTGCTGGACGTGGGCGGCGGCACCGGCGGTTTCGCCGTTCCGCTGGCCCGCGCCGGGCACCGGGTCACCGTCGTCGACGCCAGCCCCGACGCGCTCGCCGCGCTCACCCGCCGTGCCGCCGAGGCCGGGGTGGCCGACCGGATCGCCGCCGTGCAGGGCGACGGCGACGCCCTCGCCGGGCTGGTCGAGCCGGCCGGCGTCGACCTGGTGCTCTGCCACGCCGTACTGGAGGTGGTGGACGACCCGGCGCCGGTGGTGGCCGCGCTGAACCGCCTGCCCGACGAGCTGGTGGAGACCCTCGAACTGCCGGCCGCGTTGGCCGCCGCGTTGATCGCCGGGCAGCCGGCCGCCG
>NZ_JBEXHP010000121.1:0-16002 GCF_040607895.1 Micromonospora sp. NPDC005220 | reverse complement strand
GGGGCCGGGACTCGGGGGACAATGCCGGGATGCGGCTGGTGCTCACGGCGGACACCCACCTACCGAAGCGGGCCCGGGACCTACCCGGGCCCCTCTGGGCGGCCATCGAGGCGGCCGACGTGGTGGTGCACGCCGGCGACTGGGTGGACGAGGCCCTGCTCGACGCGATGACCGCGCGATCGCGCCGACTGATCGGGGTGTACGGCAACAACGACGGCCCGGCGCTGCGCGCCCGGCTGCCGGAGGTGGCCCGGGTCGAGCTGGACGGCCTGCGGGTGGCGGTGGTGCACGAGACCGGGCCACGGACCGGCCGTGAGCAGCGGTGCGCGGCCCGCTTTCCCGACGTCGACCTACTGGTCTTCGGGCATTCGCACATTCCCTGGGACACCGAGGCGCCCGGTGGGCTGCGCCTGCTCAACCCCGGCTCACCCACCGACCGCCGATCCCAACCCCACGCCACCTACCAAACCGCCGAGCTGAACAAGGGCAGCCTGACCGAGGTACGTCTCCACAAGCTTCCCCGCCCCTGACCAGCCCAGCCCGCGGAGCAGGGGCAGTGCGGGTGCGCCGCTGGACGAACAGCCTGTCCGCCTAACGCAATGGCGTTGTCTACTGACCCCGGCCGGTCCTGGCCTGGAGTTCGTCGATCCGCTTGGACGCCTCGGCCTTGGTCAGGTCGTCCGGGAGGTCGGTGTGGGCTTCCCGGGCCAGCGTGTTCAGGTAGGACTCCTGAGCGGCGGTCGGCGGCTCGTCCCCGGTGACCCACTCGTCCGGGTCCTTGATCGCGGCGTTCTGGTCGGCCTGCTCGGTGCGGCGGTCCGTCATCATCATCACCCTTTCTTCGAACAGGTGTGCCAGTACCCCGATCAGTCGTGGTTCATGCCGGACCGCCGCCTACGATCATCGGATGACGGTGGACCGGTCGAGTGTCGTGGTGGTCGGTGCGGGTATCGCCGGGGTGGCCTGCGCGGTCGAGCTGACCCGGGCCGGGGTGCCGGTGCAGGTCCGCGAGCGGGGGCACGTCTGCGGTGGCCGGATGGCCAGCAAACGCTTCCACGGCCGGCCCGCCGACATCGGCGCCGCCTACTTCACCGCCACCGACCCGGACTTCGCCGCGCTGGTCGACCAGTGGCGCGCCGCCGGGCTGGTCCGCGAGTGGACCGACACCTTCCAGGCGTACGACCGGAGCGGAAGCCACCAGGTGCCCGGGCCGATGCGTTTCGCCGCCCCCGGTGGGCTGCGTTCGCTGGTCGAGCACCTGGCCGGCGCGGTGCCGGTGACAGTCGACCGGCTGGTGCTCACCGTGGAGCCCGGCCCGGTCGTGGACGGGGAGTCGTGTGCGGCGGTCGCCCTGGCCATGCCCGGCCCGCAGGCCGCCCTGCTGCTCGATCCGGCCCTGGCCGACGCCACCCGGGTCGTGCAGGCGCAGCGCTGGTCACCGTCCCTGGCCGCGGTGCTGCGCTTCCCGACCCGGCGCTGGCCGGACTTCCGGGGCGCGTTCGTCAACGAACACCCGGTCCTCAACCTCGTCTGCGACGACGGCGACCGGCGCGGTGACGGCGCGCCGGTGCTGGTCGCGCACACCGTGCCGGAGTTCGCGGCCGGGCACCTGGCTCAACCCACCGGGGCCGGCCCGGCGATCGAGCAGGCCGTCCGGGATCTGCTCGGGCTGCCCGATCGGGCCGTCGACGTGCACGTGCACCGCTGGACGTACGCGAAGCCGACCGGCGACGCCGCCGGCCCCACCCACCACCTCGACGCCGACGGGATCGGCCTGGCCGGCGACGCGTTCGGCAAGCCCCGGGTGCAGAGCGCCTGGCGCTCCGGCCGGGACCTGGGCCGCGCGCTGGCCGCCCGGCTGGCCTGAGCCAACCGCGCCCCCAGGCGGGCCCGGCTGGCCTGAGGCACGCACTCAGGCGTGCCCGGCTGCCGCGACGGGCCTGGCCTCGGCGTCCCGCTCAGCCGGGTCGGAGGTCCGCTCACCCTCCCGGTCCAGCAGCTGCATCACCGGGGTCGCCGTGATGCCGTGCACCACGACGGAGACGAGCACCACCAGCCCGACGGTCGCCCAGAGCAGCTCGGCCTGCGGGAAGTCCGCCTTGGTGGTGGCGTACGCGAGGTAGTAGAACGAGCCGACCCCGCGGATGCCGAACAACGAGATGACCCAGTGCTCGGCGGGGCGTCCCGGCGCGCCGCGCAGCGACAACCAGCCGATCAGGGGCCGTACCAGGAACACCAGCGCCAGCCCGACGGCGGCCGCCGGCCAGGTCAGCGGGCCCAGCAGGCCACCCACTATCGCGCCGCCGAGCAGCAGCAACAGCACCAGGGTGAGCAGTCGTTCGACCTGCTCGGCGAAGTCGTGCAGCACCGAGTGGAACTCGTGGGTCCGCTCGGCGGCCCGGATGGCCCGGGCGGCCACGAACACCGCCAGGAAGCCGTACCCGCCGACCACCTCCACCAGCCCGTACGCCAGGAACGTGGCGGCCAGCGCCAGGAAGCCCTCGGCGTGCCGGGCCAGCCGCAGCTGGCTGGGCGCGCGGAAGAACAGCTTGCCGAGCAGCCACCCGATGAGCAGTCCACCGCCGACACCGACGCTGATCTTCCAGAGCACGTCCACGGTGAACCACTCGGCCAACCAGTCGCTCGGGGCCAGGCTGGTCGAGGCGATGGCGATGGCGGCGTAGACGAACGGGAACGCCAGCCCGTCGTTGAGGCCGGCCTCCGAGGTCAGCGCGAAGCGGACCTCGTCCTCGGAGTCCTCCACGTCGGTCGGCTCGCCGACCTGCACGTCGGCGGCGAGTACCGGATCGGTGGGGGCGAGCGCGGCGCCCAACAACAGCGCGGCGGCCGGCACCAGCCCCGCCCACCACCAACCGAGCAGGGCCACCGCCGCGATGCTCAGGGGCATCGCGATCGCCAGCAGCCGCCAGGTGGACGACCACCGCCGCCAACTCAACGGCCGGTCGATCTTCAGCCCGGCGCCCATCAGCGCGACGATCACCCCGATCTCGGTGAGGTGGGTGGTCAGCTCCGGGTGGGCCAGGGGGTCCGGTGACGGCAGCCCGACCGGCAGCAGGAACACCAGCATGCCGAGGGCGAGGAAGGCGATCGGCATGGACAGCGGGCGCTGCTCCAGCACCCGCGGCAGGATGCCCGCGAGCAGAGCGCCCAGACCCACCAGCGCGAACGCCACATCTACCGGCTCCACGGCACCACCCTTCAACCGCGCCCGCGGGGCGCGGGGCAGGTGGTGACAGACCTTGCCCCGCAGAGGGTTCGGCTATGCGCGTACGCGTCGGTGGACCGGAGTGATCCTCACCGCGGCCGGCTGAGCGGCGAGTCAGGCAGTTCGGACAGGAGCGCGGCCGGGTCGTCGTACACCGCCACGGCACCCGCGCCGGCCAGTTCGCCGCGGCTGGTGCCACCGCAGGTCAGCCCGACGCAGGGGATGTTCAGCTTGCCGGCCGCGGCGACGTCCCAGACCGAGTCACCGACGAAGATCACCCGCTCGGCGGTCAACCCGGACTGTTCCAGCGCCGCCTCCAGAATGTCCGGTGCCGGCTTGCTCGCCTGCGCGTCCGCCGAGGAGGTGACCGTGTCCACCACGTCGTCGGCGTTCAGCGCCCGGCGCAGCGCAACAAGCTCATGCTCGGCGGCGGAGGTGGCGAGCACCACCCGCAGGCCCCGCTCGGCGCAGGCGCGCAGCAGGTCCGCCGCCCGTGGCAGTGGCGTGAGGCGTTCCCAGTACTCGGCGTACAGGGTGTCGTGCGCGTCGCGCAGCTTCGAGTCGGCGTCGCGGTCCCGCTCCGGGCCGAGGAGATGGTCCAGGAGTTTGTCCGACCCCATCCCGATCGAGCGGTGCACCATCGCCATCGGCACCGGCTGATCGGTCTGCCGTAACGCCTCCCACCAGCTCACGGTGTGCAGGTAGGTGGTGTCGACCAGGGTTCCGTCGACGTCGAAGAGGACGCCGGCGAGTCGGTCGGTAGCCATGGGCGTCCTCCTACCCGGGGCCGGGGTGGTCTCACGGGTGCGGCGGCGTGAGGATCTCGAACCAGACGGTGGAGCCGCGCACCGAGGGGTCGGTGCCCCAGGCGTCGCTGAGCTCCTCGATCAGACCGAGGCCGCGCCCACGACTGCTCAACGTGTCGGTACGGGCCCGGGTCACGGTGCCCCGCGTGCCGGAATCCGCGACCGAGACGAGCAGCCGCTCGGCGCTGAGATCGATCTCCACCCGGGCGGCCGTGCCGGCGTGCAGCAACGCGTTGGTGGTCAGCTCGCTGGTGCAGAGCACCGCCGCCCCGATCACCGACTCGGCCACCTGCCACTCGGTGAGCTGGCCGGTCAGCCAGTGCCGGACCCGGCTGGGCGCGGTCGGCTCCGCGGGCACCTCCATGCTCGCCGAACGACTCGGCTTGAGCGCGTGCTCGACCGCCAGTACGGCCACGTCGTCCTCGGTGCCGCCCGGGACCGCCGCGGTGGCCACCGCGCAGAGCGCGCGCGGGTCACCACTGCCGGCCTTGGCGATGGCATCGCTCAGCGTGGCCAGCCCGGCGCTGAGGCTCTGCCGGCGACGCTCCACCACCCCGTCGCTGAACAGCAGCAGGGTGTCACCGGGACGGAACGCGACAGTCGTGGTGCCCGGCCGACCGGCCAGCCCCAGCGGCGGTCCGGCCGGGACGTCGACGTACTCGGCGTGAAACCGACCGTCCGGGTCGCTGCGGCGGATCAGCGGGGCGGGGTGACCAGCGCTGGACAGGGTCAGCTCCTGCCGCTCCGCGTCGATCACGCCGAACGCCACGGTGACGAACAGCTCGTGGGTGCCGGCCTCCGCGCCGAGGCTGGTCACCAGCCGGTCCAGACCGGCCAGGACCGCGTCGGGCGTCGGGTCGGCCAGGGCCAGGGCGCGCAGCGCGGCCCGGACCTGCCCCATCCGCGCGGCGGCCTGCACGTCGTGCCCGGCGACATCGCCCAGCACCACGCCGAGCGCGCCGTTGGGCAGCAGGAACGCGTCGTAGAAGTCACCGCCGGCGGCGTTGCCGTCCACGCCCGGGTCGTAGCGGGCCGCGATCCGCAACCGGGGCAGATCCGGCAGGTGCTCCGGCAACATGCTGCGTTGCAACAGCTGGGCCGTGCCGTGCTGGGTCTCGAACCGGCGGGCCCGCTCGGCTGCCTGGCCGATCAGCTCGGCCGAGGCGGCCAGCAGCGCCCGCTCGGCGGGCGACCAGGTGTGCGGGACCTGGTAGCCGACCGCCAGCCCGCCGCGGACCACCGAGGTGCCCAGGGGCAGCGCCGCCATCGCGCGGATCTTCTGGTCGTGGCGGTCCACGGCGGTGTCCCGCAGCGGTTGCCCGTCCCGGGCGAACGACGGGGCGCCGGAGCGTGCCGCCTGCACCACCGGGGCCGACCAGTCCGCCGCCGCGCGCCGCCAGAGCGGGGGAAGCCGCTCGTCGGCCTCGTCCAGCAACTCGCCACGGACCCGACGCACCATCCGCCAGCCGCCGCCGCCCTCGTCGACCGCGAACGAAGCCTGATCGGGGTCGAACGTGGTGATCGCGTACCGCAGCGCCACCCGGGCCACGTCGTCGAGCGTCAGCGTGCCGGCGAGCGCCGCGGCCACCTCGCTGAGGCTCTGCAACTGCTCGGTGACGTGGGTGGTCTCGGTTGCGACCGTCAACACGCCGACGATCTGCCCGGCGCTGTCGCGCACCGGGGAGTAGCCCCGGGTGAAGACCGCCTGCTCCACCGTCGCGGAGTGGCCATGGACCAGCGGCAGGGTGGACTCCTTCTCCAGGAAGGGCTCGCCCTGTCGGTAGCAACGCTCGATCACCGCACCGACGCCGGGCAGCGCCCAGATCTCCGCGAACACCTCGGCGGCCGGGCGGCCGAGGGCGCTCGGGTGCTTGCTGCCCAGCAGCTCGGCGTAGCCGGCGTTGTAGAGCAGAACGAGGTCGTCGCCGTACGCCAGGGCCATCGGCATCGGCGAGGCGAGGATCAGCTCCACCACGGCCTGGACGGCAACGTCCCAGTCGTCGGCCGGGCCCAGCGGGGTGGCGGCCCAGTCATGAGCGAGCACGCCGACCGGCGGGCCCCCGGACCCGCGGGGCGCACCCGGGCCCGGAGTTGCTGGCGTGGGCACCCGCCCGACCGTTCCTGGCATGTTCGCAGCCTAGTCGGCCGACCGGAAAAGGCATCCGACCACGGCGGCGGGCCGTCGCCGCGTCCCTCGCGCTGGCCGTTCGGGCAGTTCAGGACCCTTGTCCGGAGGTCCGTCGCGAAAAACGCCGCGCGCTGCGCGGAGTGCCGGACCAGATGCCGGGTATGCGCCCGGCGCAGTCCATGCGACAGGAGGGACATCATGCTGAAAACCCTCGCGGTCCGGCAGGCCGACATCGGCGATGCCATCGCCGACACCTGGAGGTCGGTGCTGCTCTTCATCCCGAAGGCAGTGGCCTTCATCGTCATCCTCGTGGTCGGCTGGCTCATCGCCAGAGCCGTCCTCAAGATCGTGGATACGGTGCTGGAACGGGTGCGCTTCGACGAGGCGGTCGAACGCGGTGGCATCAAACGGGCCCTGGAGAGGACGAAGTACGACGCCAGCGACATCCTGGCCAGACTGGCGTACTACGCCGTACTGCTGTTCACGCTGCAGTTCGCCTTCGGAGTCTGGGGGCCCAACGCGATCAGTGACCTGATCCGCGGCGTGGTGGCCTGGCTGCCGCGTGCGTTCGTCGCGATCGTCATCGTGGTGGTGGCGGCCGCGATCGCCAACGCCGCCCGAGATCTGATCACCGGGGCGCTGGGAGGGCTCTCGTACGGCAAGGTCCTGGCCGACCTGACGGCGATCTTCATCATCGCCCTCGGTGTGATCGCCGCGCTGAACCAGGTGGGTATCGCCACCACGGTGACCACCCCGGTGCTGATCGCGGTGCTCGCCACGGTGGCCGGCATCCTGATCGTCGGCGTCGGTGGTGGCCTCGTGAAGCCGATGCAGAGGCGCTGGGACGGCTGGCTGGACCGGGCTGCCCAGGAGGCCCGGGCGGTGCAGCAGCAGCGTCAGGCCGCGGCGGCCGGGCGTAGCGACGTGGGGCGGCAGATGGCCGACCGCGGGGGTGACCGCACCCAGGCCATGCCTCGGGTGGACGAAGCCCAGCAGTACCGCTCGTAGCGGGACGAACGGCACGGCGTGCGGGAGGGTGTTCCGTGGACGACGCGGAGCGCCCTCCCCGCGCGCGTCCCGGACCCGCCTCGCGCGCGGTCCCAGTCCGGCCTCGCGCGCTTCAGTCGCGCCTCGCGCGGTCAGTCCCGGTCGAGCGAGCGGGCCAGCGCGCAGACCGCGAGCAGGCGGGTGAGCAGCCAATCCGGTTGGCTCCAGTCGACCGGCGCGGCCGGCGGCACCCACCCGTGCTCCAGCGCGGCGGCGCGGACCCCCTCGGCGTAGCCGGCCAGCGCCGCCGAGGTCAGCGGGTGACGGTCCCCGTCGAGGCTGTCCCGCACACCCGCCGCGTGCTGGTCGACGAGGGCCAGCAGCCCCGGTCGCGCGGCGGCGGCGGCGAGCCCGACAGTGCCCACGGAGACGGTGAGGGCGGCCAGGGTGGACCGCGCCGAGTCGACGGCGGTACGGGAGGCGACCCGGTTGAACGGCACACGCATGGTGACCGAGGCTAACCGACCGTCGACCGGGTCGGCCTCGGCCGCTTGGCGGATGTCTGCTGCGCCACTGGGGCGAGCGCCACTGGCCGCAGGGGTTGATCCGGCACAGACGGGGCAGCAGGAGAACCACCCGCGGATGACGGCACACGGCACGGAGGCACGGATGGGACAGCAGGCGGACGGACCGGATGAGCGGCACCGGCGACCGGACGGGGTCAGCGACGCCACGGTTGCCGCGCTCGGCAAGCTCAGCGAGGCGCTGGAGTGTGTGGAGCGGGCCCGGGGGCACCTCTACTCGATGCACCAGTTGATCGGCCACGCCGATCTGATGCTCGACGACGCGGTGGAGCAGTTTCGTGCCGCCGGGCATCCGCACCTCGCCGACCGGATCGCCACCGAGCTGCGCGGCCGCAACGTCATCGCCGGACGGTGGACGTTCCAGATCGTCGAGGACTTCGACGACGGCTACCATGCGCTGTTCCGGGAGGTGGACCAGCAGGCCCGCGACGAACTGGTGGGCGGGCGGCGCCACCTCTACGAGGCGGAGATGAAGGAACGCCGCCGGAGCCGGGGCCGGCCGGGCCACGAGGCCCGGCCGGGCAATGGAGGCTAGTCGCTGGTCGCGTTGGCCGGGCGTCGCCGCGCCGCGTCGTCAGCGATGATCACGGTGGCCACCATCAGCGCGACGCAGAGGCTGAACAGCCACGACTCGTCGGTGACGAGCCAGGCGGAGACGGGCGCCTGGAGCGCGGCGAGCAGGAAGCCGAGCCAGGCGAGCTGGCGCTGACGCGTGGAGAGGATTCCGGAGCCTTGATGCATCCCGAAATTCTTACGCGAACGAGCTGGATTGCCGTCCTCCGATCGGCCGATTCTGGATGAGCTGTCCGTTTTCTCAACCGTACGGACACGACTTCTTTGCGCGCTCGGCGATCGGGTGCCGACAGCGCTAAGGTGCCGCTGCGGCAGGATGGTGTCTCGTGTCCACCCCGCCCGCGCGCCCCCGCGCCTCGCTGCTTCTGCTGGCCTACCTCGCGTTCGTCAGTCTCGGCCTGCCCGACGGCCTGCTCGGCGTCGGCTGGCCCTCGATCCGGGGCGACTTCGACGTACCGACCGAAGCGGTCGGCTGGGTGCTCACCGCCGGCACCGTCGGTTATCTCACCTCCAGCGTGCTGGCCGGTTTCACACTGGCCCGGATCGGTGTCGGTGCGCTGCTCGCCGGCAGCACCCTGCTGGCCAGCCTTGCGCTGACCGGCTATTCGGTGAGCCCCGTGCTGGCGGTGCTGGTGGGCTGTGCGCTGCTGCTCGGGCTCGGCTCCGGCGCTGTCGACTCCGGGCTCAACGCGTACGCCGCCGGGGCGTTCGGGCCCCGCCACATGAACTGGTTGCACGCCTTCTTCGGCCTCGGCGTGGCCATCGGTCCGCTGATCATGACCGGGGTGCTGAGCACCGGGCTCGCCTGGCGCTGGGGGTACGGCATCGTGGCCGGCGCCCAACTCGTCCTCGCCGCCGCGTTCGCGCTCACCGTGCGGGCCTGGCACCGCGCCCCGGCCGTCACCGCACCGGCCGTCACCGCCCAAGCCGTCACCGCACCCACCGAGGTGGGCGTCGCTGTGCAGGCCACGGCTGGTGGGCCGGCACCGACCGTCCGGGTCCCGGTCCGGGACACGCTACGGCTGCCGGCGGTCTGGTCGGGGACGCTCGCCTTCGTGCTGTACGTGGCGATCGAGGTCTCCGCCGGGCTGTGGGCGTTCCTGTTGCTGACCGACGGGCGCGGGCTCAGCGCGGCGCTGGCCGGGGGTTGCGTCTCCGCGTACTGGGGCAGTCTCTTCGTCGGCCGGGTGGTGCAGGGTCTGGTGGCCGAGCGTCTGGGGGCGGGGCTGGTGCTGCGCGTCAGCCTGGCCGGAATGGCCGTCGGCGCGGCGCTGATCGCCGTACCCGGGCCGGCCGTCCTGGCGGTGCTCGGCCTGGTCGTCGTCGGTTTCGCCGCCGCGCCGGTGTTTCCGCTGCTCACCCTCACCACCGCCGATCGGGTCGGCGCGAAGCACGCGGACCGGGCCATCGGGCTGCAGATCGGTGCCGCGGGCATCGGGGCGGCGCTCGTCCCGGCCGGGCTGGGCGTGCTGATCGGCCAGACGTCGGTGCAGGTGCTGGGCTCGGCGCTGCTGGCGCTCGCGCTGGCGCTGCTCGCGCTCTACGAGTGGGGTGCCCGCCGACCGACCGCCGGGCCTCCCGGGCCGGTGGCGGCCGCACCGGCCGGGAGCGAGGCTCAGACGTCCGGTCCGGTCCGGCCGGTGGTGGACGGGCGGTAGGCGCGCTGCGGGTCGGTGTCCTCCCGGCTGTTGCCCCGGGCCTGCCCGTCGCGCTCCGACGCGGCCGGCCCGTGCCCGAACGCGGCCTCCTCGCCGGCGTCGTTGCCTGTCACGTCATCGGCCTGCCCGTCGAGGCTGGAGCCGGACACGGCACGCTCCAGATCCTCCAACGGCAGCCGTTCCTCGTTCCGCCACACCCTGATGTTGTCGTCGGTCATACCACCAGCCGTACCCGGGCCCGATGATCGCAAACGGCCGACCGGGGCTCGGGTACGGCGATGGCCGCCGGAACCCCGGCGGCCATCGCAGGTCACTGCTTACGGTCACGGCTGCGGACGGTCCACCTGTCCGCGCCAGGCGCCGGTCTCCTGACCACGCCGCTCGATGTAGGTCTTGAACCGTTCCAGGTCGCCCTTGGCCCGCCGGTCGACGATGCCGAGCTTGTCGCCGGCCTGCTCGACGACCCCGTGCGGCTCGAACTCGAGTTGCAGGGTTACCCGGGTCTTGTCCTGGTCCAGGCGGTGGAAGGTCACCACGCCGGCCTGCTGGGTGCCGCCGGTGGAACGCCAGGCGACCCGCTCGTCGGGCAGCTGTTCGGTGATCTCCGCGTCGAACTCGCGCTTCACCCCGGCGATGTCCACAGTCCAGTGGGTCATCGTGTCGGAGAGCTGCCGGACCTCCTGCACACCCTCCATGAACTCGGGGAACTCCTCGAACTGCGTCCACTGGTCGTACGCGGTGCGTACGGGCCCGGAAACGTCCACGTGTTCGGTAACGCCACTCATCGGGGAACCTCCTTCAGCCGCTGGTGGATTGCCGGATCGGGGGCGATCCTGCTTACCAGCGAGTTGTCTCGTTCTTGTTGCCCAGGGCGGCCCACACCTCGGAGACCGTCTGGTAGACGGTGCCCTCGGGCAGCCGTTCCAGCGCCGCGACGATGTCGTCCGGCGCCTCGTTCTCCCGGGCGCTGGCGATGAGCACCAGGCGGTCGCCCGGCAGCGCGCTCATCGAGATGAACCGGCCGAGCCGGCTGCGCTGCTCGACGTCCGTGGAGCTCATGCCCTGCGGGGTGCCGGTGCGCAGGTCGCCGGCCGGGGCGGTGGTCGTCTCCGGCTGGTCCTCGCCAGCCGGTTCCGGCACCCGCGACTCGTCGACTCGAGAGCCTCCGGTCCCCGGCCCCTGTACGAGGCCGCTGACCTCCTGACTCATCTGCTCGTCGATCCTCGGTCCGTGCTTGCTGTTCCCACGCTCCATGCCTTCTGCGCTACCCGGCACCCCACCCGATAAACCGGCACCGGGCCACGAACCGGCCCTCGGCCCGTGCGCGCACCGGACATCCGAGCCGGAAACGGAGGCTCAGTCGTCGGCCGGCTTGCGCGGCGGGAGCACCGGCTCCTCCGGGTTCGGGTCGCCGGCCTGCAACTGCCTCCCGCGCTGCACCTCGGCGTTGATCTGCACCCCCAGCATCAGCGCCGAGTTGGACAGGTAGAGCCAGACCAGGAACGCGATGGCCGCCCCGAGGCTGCCGTAAGTGGTGTCGTACGAGCCGAAGTTGGCCACGTAGAGGCCGAAGCCGAAGGAGGCGGCCGCCCAGGAGACCAGGGCCACCGTGCCGCCCGGGGTGAGCCAGCGGAACCGGGGCTGGCGCACGTTCGGAGCGATCCAGAACAGCAGTGACAACAGCACCATCATGATCATGGCGAGGACCGGCCACTTCGCCACGCTCCACAGCGTGCGGGCCAGGCCGCCGGCGTCGACCAGGTCGCCGACCGCATCGGTGACCGGCCCACTGACGATCAGGCCGAGGGCGACCACCGCGAGCAGCACCAGCGTGATCGCCGCCAGGCCGATCTGCAGCGGCCGAAGCTTCCAGACCGGGCGGCCCTCGGCCACTCCGTAGACGGCGTTCGAGGCCCGGGTGAACGCGCCGATGAAGCCCGACGCCGACCAGAGCGCGCCGAGCAGGCCGAAGCTCAGCAGCAGCTTGGGATTGCTCTGGTCGAGCACCACGGTCCGGATCACCCCGACCACGCCGCCCTCGTCGTTGGTCAGCACCGACCCGGCACCGACCTGGTTGGCCAGGTCGACCACCGTGTCCAGGGTCCGCTCCCCGTCGGAGACCAGACCGACCAGCGCCACCACGACGATGGCGGAGGGAAAGAGCGCCAGGACGCCGTAGTAGGTCAGCGCGGCGGCCCAGTCGGAGCAGTTGTCGGTGACGAAGTTCCGCACGCTGCGGACCAGCACCCCGCGCCAGGTCCGCCAGCTCAGCTGCCGCACCCGTCGGGGCACCCCGGTGCCCGCGGTGCCGTCGAGCGTCGTACCGGGCTCCGTGGTCGTCATGCCCGCTCCCTGCGCCCCGGCCGCCGGATGACCGGTCGTCCGGTCTGGCCTGGCCCGCCGGTACCCGGATGGGGAAATCGACAAACCCGCCCAGCGTCCGGCCGGTGCCGCTATGGTTTGCCGCCGTCGCATCGGGGAACGGTCACGGTAATCCTGTCGACACGGAGGAGGACGAGATGCCCGGGCGCGAGGACCTGCCCAGCACGCTGCGACGCTCCCCGGATAAGGCGCAGCGCACCTGGGAGAAGACGCACGACTCGGCGGTCGAGACCTACGGCGAGGGGGAGCGGTCGCACCGCACCGCCTTCGCCGCGGTGAAGCACCAGTTCGAGAAGGTGGGCGACCACTGGGAGCCGAAGGGCCGCAAGGGCCCCAGCGACCAGCAGGCCGCCGGTGGTGGGCCCGAACGACGGGCACCGACCGCGGGCGGGGTGGACGCCAACGCCACCAAGGACCACCTGATGTCGGTGGCCCGCAAACTCGACGTACCCGGTCGGTCCAGCATGACCAAGCCGGAGCTGGTCACGGCCATCGAGAAGGCCAACGACCGCGCCACCCGCAAGGCCCGCGGCGACTGACGGCCGCGGAGCACACCGACGCGGTACGGGCGGACGCGCCACCCCTGCGTCCGCCCGTGCTGTTCACCAGTGCCCGCCGCCCGGCGCCTCGATGTGCACGGCCTTCGTGGCGGTGAACTCGTCCAGCAGCTCCGGGCCGTACCCGAAGCCCTGCCCGCTGGCCCGTCGCGGATGCGCGGCACCGCCCGGCGCGCCCCCGAACACCGCGTTGATTTTGACCGTGCCCACCGGCAGCTCCCGCCAGGCCCGCTGCGCGTGACTCATCGACCGGGTCAGCACGGTGGCGGCCAGCCCGTACGGGGAGTCCGCCGCGCACCGCAGCGCCTCGTCGAACGAGTCGACGACCACCACCGGGGCGACCGGCCCGAAGGTCTCCTCCCGGACCAGCGGCATGTCGTGGCGGCAGTCGGTGACCACGGTGGCCGGGTAGAACGCTCCCGGCCCGTCCGGCACCTCGCCGCCCACCCGCACCCGGGCGCCGTCGGCCACCGCGGCCGCCACCTGCCCGTGCACGTGGTCCCGGTGCCGGCGGTCGACCAACGGACCCAGCTCGGTGCCCGGGTCCCGGCCCGGCCCGACCCGCAGCGCTTCGGCGCGCCGTACCAGCGCGGCCACGAAGTCGTCGGCCACCTCCCGGTGCACGTAGAGCCGCTCCACCGCCACGCAGATCTGCCCGGCGTTGGCGAACGCGCCGAGCGCGGCCTGCTGGGCCGCCCACTCCGGGTCGACGCCCGCGTCCACGATCAACGGATCGCTGCCCCCGTTCTCCAACAGGACCTTCGCGCCGGTGCGGGCCGCGGCGGCGGCGATCGCCCGCCCGGTGGCGGTGGCGCCCACGTGCGCCACCACGTCGACGTCCTGCGCCGCCAGCGCCGCGCCCACCTCCGGGCCGCCCGTGAGCAGCGACAACACCCCGGCCGGCAGCGCCTGATCCAGTGCGCGGGCCAGCAGCCAACCCGTCGCCGGGGTCCGTTCGCTCGGCTTGTAGAGCACCACGTTCCCGGTCACCACTGCCGCGCCCAGCAGTCCGCAGGAGACCGCCACCGGGTCGTTCCAGGGGGTGATCGCCGCGACCACCCCGCGTGGCTGCGGGGTCAGGAAGTCCAGCGCGTCGGTTTCGCCGTGCAGCGTGCGCCCGCCGCGCAGCGGCGCCAGTTCCGCATACTGTCGCAGGGTGCCGATCCCCGCCTCGACGCCGCCACGGGCATCCGCCAACGGCTTGCCCATCTCCGCGGTGACCGCCGCCGCCAACTCCTCGGTGACCGCCTCCACCGCGTCCGCGGCCCGGTGCAGCGCCGCCGCCCGTTCGGCCGGCGCGACGGCCGCCCACTGGGCCGCCGCGTTGCGGGCCGCCTGGGTCGCCTTGCCCACCTCGTCGGCCGTGGCCACCGGCACCGTGCTCACCGGCGCGTCGTCCGCCGGATCACGCACGACCAGTTCGCCGCCGTCGCCGCCCGCACCCCACACCCCGCCCACCAGCTGCGCAACCATGTACATGCGGCGCTGGATGCCCCGGCCCCGGCGAGGCAAACGCGTTTCGCCCGGTTGCGCGCCGGGTAGGCGGATCCGGTGACAACCACCGCCGCGCAGAGCGCCGACGCCGTCATCGTCGGGGCCGGGCACAACGGCCTGGTGGCGGCCAACCTGCTGGCGGACGCCGGCTGGGACGTGGTGGTGCTGGAGGCGACCGCGGTGCCCGGCGGCGCGGTCCGCTCCGCCGAGGTCACCGCGCCCGGCTACCTGAGCGACCTCTACAGCTCGTTCTACCCCCTCGGGTACGCCTCACCGGTGCTGGGCGGTCTCGACCTGGCTCGGCACGGGTTGTCCTGGCGGCACTCGCCGGACGTGCTGGCGCACCTGCTGCCCGACGGTCGCGCCGCGGTGATCAATCGGGACCCGGACGTCACCGCCGCGTCGCTGGAGCAGTTCGCCCCCGGTGACGGCAAGCGCTGGCTCAACGCGTACACCGACTGGCTCGACGTGGCCGAGCCCATGCTGGCGGCGATCACCTCGCCGTTCCCGCCGGTACGCGGCGGGCTGGGCCTGCTGCGCCGGTTGCGCGTCGCCGGCGCGCTGCGCCTCGCGCGGCGGCTCGTCGTGCCGGTCCGCAAACTCGGCGACGAACTCTTCGACGGTCCCGCTGGGCCGGCCCTGTTGGCGGGCTGCGCCCTGCACACCGACCTGTCCCCGGAGGAGGCCGGCTCCGGCGTGTACGGCTGGCTGCTGGCCATGCTCGGCCAGCAGATCGGCTGGCCGGTGCCCGACGGCGGCGCGCAGCAGATCACCAACGCGCTGGTGGATCGGCTACAGGGGCGCGGCGGGACGATCATCTACGGCGCTCGGGCCGAGCGGGTGCTCACCGCCCGGGGCCGGGCGATGGGGGTCCGGACCGTCGGGGGCGCGCTGTGGCGGGCCCGGCGGGCGGTGCTCGCCGACGTTCCGGCGCCGGCGCTCTACCTCGACCTGGTCGGCGCGGCGGCGTTGCCGTCCCGGCTGGTGGAGGACCTGGCGCACTTCCGCTGGGACGGCTCCACGCTGAAGGTGGACTGGGCGCTCTCCGCGCCGGTGCCCTGGACCAACCAGCAGGTGGCCGGCGCGGGCACCGTGCACCTCGGCGCGGATGTGAACGGGCTCACCCACTACGCCAGCGAGTTGGCCCGCGGCGAACTGCCCCGCGACCCGTTTCTGCTGGTCGGCCAGATGTCAGTGGCGGACCCGAGCCACTCCCCGCCGGGCACCGAGTCGCTCTGGTCGTACACCCATCTGCCGTTCCGGCGGAACTGGCGGGCCGAGGAGATCGCCGGGCACGTGCAGCGGATGGAGGACGTGCTGGAGGCGGCGGCACCGGGTTTCCGGAGCCTGATCGTGGGCCGACACGTGGCCGGGCCGGCCGACCTGGAGAAGGGCAACCCGAGCCTGGTCGGTGGCACGATCGGCGGCGGGACCTCCGCCGCGTACCAGCAGCTCTTCCTGCGCCCGATCCCTGGCCTGGGCCGGGCGGACACCCCGGTGGACCGGCTCTTCCTGGCCAGCGCGTCGGCGCACCCCGGCGGCGGTGTGCACGGCGCACCGGGCGCCAACGCGGCCCGCGCGGCGCTGGCCCGCGACCGCGCCCTCAC
>NZ_JBEXHP010000120.1:0-16067 GCF_040607895.1 Micromonospora sp. NPDC005220 | reverse complement strand
CGCGACGGGCGGGCCCAACAGCCCCCTCCCACCCACGCCCACGCCCACCCCCACACCCACCCCCACGCCCACCCACACCCACACCCACACCCACGCCCACCCGCGCCCGCGCCCGCGCCCGCGCCAAGATCCGAGCAACTTCCCGGATGTTGCTGCTTCCGGCACGCGAGAGACAGCAACATCCCTGATCTTGCGCGGATCTTGACGACGACCACCCGCACGGGAAGCGGAAGCGGGGTGTGGATTGCCGGCAACGGTCAAGATCGCGCTCGAACCAGGTTGTAGTGGCCTCACCGCCATGCCGATACCACTACTTCCTGGTTCGAGCACGATCTTGCGGCGAACGCCAGCGGCCCGGGTCCGGGCCCCAGCGCCGGGGCACCGCAGACACCGCCCGGGCACCCGCAGGCACCGCGGGCACCACCCCGGCACCGCAGGCACCACACCCCGGCACCGCGGGCACCACCCCGGCACCGCAGCCACCGCCGAGGCACCGCGCCACCCCGGCACCGCGGCACCGCGGGCACCGCAGCCACCGCCGAGGCACCGCGCCACCCAGGCACCGCAGGCACCGCCCAGGGCACTGGGGCGCCGTGCGGGCGTTGGGCGCAGCTGCGGGCGTCCTTGCCTGCAGCAGACGCGGATGCTGTTCATTCAGGCCTTTCGGGCTCGCATCTGCGAGCGCTAGGGTGAGCCGGTGACGACGTACCGGATCGGGGAGGCGGCCGATCTGCTCGGCGTGAGCGCCGACACGATTCGCCGTTGGGTGGACGCCGGGCGGCTGACAGCCGGGCGCGACGAGCACGGTCACCGGGTGATCGACGGCGTCGACCTGGCGGCGTTCGCCCGCGCTCAGGCCGCCGACCCGGACGCGGGTGCCGAACTCTCCTCGGCCCGCAACCGGCTGCGCGGCATCGTCGTCGACGTCCGGAAGGACACGGTGATGGCCCAGGTCGACATCCAGGCCGGCCCGTTCCGGGTCGTGTCGCTGATGAGCCGGGAGGCCGTCGACGAGCTCGACCTGCGGGTCGGGTCGGTGGCCGTCGCGGTGATCAAGTCGACCACGGTGGTGGTGGAGCGGGCCGCACCCGCCGCCACAAGGGGAAGGTCGGGCGGGTGAACGCGCGCAGAAGGCGCACAGTGGTGGCCGTACTGGTGGCGGCCGGCCTGGCGCTGGCCGGGTGCGGCGCGGGCGACGACGGGGCGGCCGGCGGCAGCGGGGACGGCCGGGTCACCGGCGCGGTGACCGTGTTCGCGGCGGCCTCGCTGACCGAGTCGTTCACCCGCCTCGGAAAGGACTTCGAGACCGCCAACCCTGGCAGCAGGGTAAACCTCAACTTCGCCGGCAGCTCCGCCCTGGCCAACCAGATCAACCAGGGCGCGCCGGCGGACGTGTTCGCCTCGGCCGCGCCGGCGAACATGACCACGGTCACCGAGGCGGGCAACGCCGACGGCACACCGAGCACCTTCGCCCGCAACCAGTTGGTCATTGCGGTGCCCGCGGGCAACCCGAGGCGGGTGGCCGGCCTGACCGACCTGACCAGGCCCGGTGTCAAGGTGGCGCTCTGCGCCGGTCAGGTGCCCTGCGGAGCGGCGGCCCGCACCGCCCTGGACGCGGCGGGCGTCGCGCTGACGCCGGTCACCCTGGAGCAGGACGTCAAGGGCGCCCTCGCCAAGGTGAAGCTGGGCGAGGTCGACGCCGCGTTGGTCTACCGCACGGACGCGCGGGCGGCGAGCGCCGACGTGACCGGGGTGGAGTTTCCCGAGTCGGCGCGGGCGGTCAACGACTACCCGATCGTCGCGTTGAAGGACGCGCCGAATCCGGTCGGCGCACGGGCCTTCGTCGCGTACGTCCGCTCGGCGCCGGCGCAGGCGGTCCTCGCCGAGGCGGGGTTCCAGGCTCCGTGAGGCAGCAGGTCCGGGACGACAACGCAGGCGAGCGCGAGGACAACACGCGCGAGCGCCGGGCCACGCGCCGACGGCGGGGGCGGGTGCCGGCGGCGTTGCTGATCCCCGCCGGGTTGGGGCTGCTCTTCCTCGTGCTGCCGTTGGCCGGGCTGGTGGTCCGGGCGCCGTGGAGCACCCTGCCGCAGCGGCTCACCGAGCCGGGCGCGTTGACCGCTCTGCGGCTGTCGGTGCAGACCGCCACCCTGGCCACCGCGCTCTGCCTGCTGCTCGGGGTGCCGCTCGCCTGGGTGCTGGCGCGGGTCGAGTTCCCCGGCCGTCGGCTGGTACGCGCGCTGGTCACCGTGCCGCTGGTGCTGCCGCCGGTGGTCGGTGGGGTGGCGCTGTTGCTGGTCTTCGGCCGGCGTGGCCTGCTCGGCGGCTGGCTCGACGCCACGTTCGGCATCACCCTGCCGTTCACCACCGCGGGTGTCGTGCTGGCCGAGTCGTTCGTGGCCATGCCGTTCCTGGTGATCGCCGTGGAGGGTGCGCTACGGGCCGCCGACCACCGTTACGAGGAGGCCGCGGCGACGTTGGGCGCCAGCCGGTGGACCACGTTCACCCACGTCACGCTGCCGCTGGTGGCGCCCGGTCTGGCCGCCGGGGCGGTGCTCTGCTGGGCGCGGGCGCTCGGCGAGTTCGGGGCCACCATCACCTTCGCCGGCAACTACCCCGGTCGGACGCAGACCATGCCGCTCGCCGTCTATCTGGCGTTGGAGACCGACCTGGAGTCGGCGATCGTGCTCAGCCTGGTGCTGCTCGTCGTGTCGGTGGGCATCCTGGTCGCGTTGCGGGATCGCTGGATGAGCACCGCATGAACGGTCGACTTCTCGACGCCCGGCTCGTCGTCGACCGGGGGGCCTTCCGGCTCGACGTGCCGTTGCGGGTCGCGCCGGGCGAGGTGGTGGCGTTGCTGGGCCCCAACGGCGCTGGCAAGACCACCGCGCTGCGGGCGCTGGCCGGGCTGCATCCCCTCACCGACGGGCACGTCACCCTCGACGGCGTCGACCTGGACCGCCCGGCCACCCGGGGTTGGGTGCCCACCGAACGCCGGTCGATCGGCGTGGTCTTCCAGGACTACCTGCTCTTTCCGCACCTCAGCGCACTGGACAACGTGGCCTTCGGGCCGCGGCGGCACGGCGTCGAGCGGCGGGCCGCCCGCGCGACGGCCCGGGAGTGGCTGGGTCGGGTGGGGCTCGACGCGCAGGCGCAGCGCCGGCCCCGGCAGCTCTCCGGTGGTCAGGCGCAGCGGGTGGCGCTGGCCCGTGCGCTGGCCGTGGCACCGTCGTTGCTGCTGTTGGACGAGCCCCTCGCCGCGCTGGACGCGCGCACCCGGCTGGACACCCGGGCGGAGCTGCACCGACACCTGTCCGCCCACGCTGGCGCGACGGTGCTGGTCACCCACGACCCGCTGGACGCGCTGGCGCTGGCCGACCGGCTGGTCATCGTGGAGGGGGGCCGGGTGGTGCAGGAGGGCGACGGGCCGAGCGTCACCGCCCGCCCGCGCACCGATTACGTCGCCCGGCTGGTCGGGCTGAACCTGTACCGGGGCCGCGCCGAGGGGCACGGGGTGCGGGTTTCGCCGGAACTGACCCTCACGGTCGCCGACCGGTTGGACGGCGAAGCGTTCGTGGCGTTCCGTCCGGCCGCGGTGGCTCTGCACCCGGCCCGGCCGGAGGGCAGCCCGCGCAACACCTGGGCGGGCACCGTGGCCGGCGTCCAACGCCACGGCGACAACGTGCGGGTGCAACTGGACGGGCCGATCGGGGTGGCCGCTGACGTCACACCGGCCGCCGCCGCCCAGCTGCGGCTGATTCCCGGTCAACGGGTCTGGGCGGCGGTCAAGGCGACCGAGACCCACGCTTACCCCGCGACCGGCTGACCCGCGTCAGCTCGGGCGCCGACCCGGCACGACCATCGGAGAAGCGGCACGGCCGACACGCGCGCGGAGGCGACCTGCGCTGGCCTGGGGCGTGCACGACCCACTGACGGGCGGCACCGGACCGACGCGTGAGCGCGACCGATCAGCCGGCGAGCAGATCGGCGTGTGCGGCGCGCAGCCGGGCCAGCGTCGGGTCGCTGGCCGGCACGACCCGACGATCCAGCTCGGCCCACGCCTCGGCCAGCGCCGCGCGGACCGCGCCCAGCTCGGCGGCGTGCCGCTGACTGCTGCGTCGGTGCTGCTCCTCGAGGCGACGGGCCCAGCCGGCGGTGACAGTGGCGAGCCGGTCGGCGTCGGCGCGGGCCTGCGCGCCACTGCGGGCGGCTGCGGCGGGGACGATCGCGGCGACCGGTCGGGGATCGCCGTCGCGGGTGACGACGGTGACCGCGTCGGTCAGCTCGGCCAGCGCGACGAGCTGGCTGAACCGGGTGCGCGCCTCACGCAGCGGCACGGAACGCGGCGGGTCGGAATGAGGGGTGAGCGCGGGGACGGCCATGGATGCATGGTGCCGCGCAGGTATGACAACTATTCGTCGTCGTCAGTGGACGGTGTGTGGTGCGGCGGGCCACTCGTCGGCCAGCACCGACCAGACCTCAAGGTCGATCCGACCGTGCGGACCGGGGCTGACCTGGCGCAACGTGCCGTCCAGGCGCAGCCCGAGCCGGTTGGCGAGGGCCTTGCTGCGGGTGTTGTCGGCGGTGGTACGCCACTCCACCCGTTGGATGCCGCGCTCACGTACCGCCCAGTCGACGATCCGGCGGACCGCCGGGGCGACCAGACCCCTGCCCTGCGCCGCCGGCTCCACCCAGCAACCGACCTCGCAGACGCCCCGGGTCACGTCGAACGACACGAACATGACCCCGCCGACGAGCGTGCCCCGCCACCACAGCCCCCAGATGCCGCCGCTGTCGCTGGCCCACCGGTCGGCGTACCGCTGCAACACCGCCCGCGCCGAGGGCAGGTCGGTGGCGACGAAGGACGGCGACACCCAGGGCTGGATGTGCTCGCGGGCCCGGTCCAGGTGGGCGAGGAACTCCTCGGCCCGCCACGGCTCCAGCGGGCGCAGCTCGACGTCCTCGGTCAGCGGCAGGGCGAACACCGGGCCTCCACGGATGGCGGGCGGGCAACGACGGTTAGCAGGCTCGCACAGTCGTCGGTCCGGCCCGTGCCGGGGTGCCGGGCGATCAGATGATCATGTGGGTCCAGTAGCTGAGCCAGAGCACGAACAGCACGCCCTGCACCACGGCGAGCGCCGCGGTCAGCCACACGTCGACGGCGGTGTGCCGGGCCCAGCGGGCCAGCACCAGCGCCACCGGGAAGGCGGCGAGCAGGTAGCGCAGCAGGCTCTTGTACACCGGCGGGCCCATCGACAACGGCACCAGCACAATGAGGACGCCGTACACCAGGTAGGGCAGTTCCCGGCGGCGGAACCCGGCGGCCAGCACGGCCAGGACGGCCACGGCGAACCACACCCGGGCGGCGTCGTGCGGCTCCCCGGCCAGCCCGTTCAACAGCACCGGAACCGGGTTCTGCACCTCGATGCCCCACCCGATCCGCTGGGCGTGCTGGTAGGCGAACCAGTCCCCACCCCGCCACCGGCAGTACGCCATGAAGGTGAACCACCCGGCGGGCAGCAGCAGCAACGGCCAGCCGATCCGGAGGTACCCGAGCAGGGCGCGCGGGCCGAGCCGCCAGTCGTGCTGCCGGAGCAGCACCAGGGCCAGCGGCAGCGCCACCAGCAGGCCGACGGAGCGGCTCATCGCCAGGAAGTAACCGAGCACGCCGACCAGCAGCCACCGGCGTCGCTCGGCGTAGTAGAAGGCGGCCAACGCGAGGCAGACGAAGAGCGACTCGGTCAGCGCGGCCTGGAACAGGAACGCGGTCGGCAGCAGCACCAGATACCTGGTGAACCGGCGGGCCGCCTGCGCGTCGCCGAGCAGCAGCTCGGCCAACCGGTGGCCGTACCAGAGCGCCAGCAGGAACGCGACGTTGCTGATCAGCAACAGGGCGAGGGCGTTGTCGCCGCCGAGAAGCGCGCCGACCGGCCGGGCCAGGAACGGGTACAGCAGGGGGAAGCCGAAGTCTCGCCACGGCCCGCTCAGGGGCAGGGTGCTCAACCGCAGGTAGAGCAGGGAGTCCCAGGCGAACCAGAAGGAGATCCACCGGTGCCCGGAGATCTCCCGCTGTTGCGCCCACATCAACGTTTCATCTGCCGGTGGGGCCCCGGGGACGCCGTCCCAGGCGTGCAGGACCAGAAGCCCGAGCACTGTGAGCAGCAGCTTCGCGCCGAGGAACAGGCCGATGACGTACGGCCAGGGCGCCGGCACCCGGCGGGCCAGGCGCGCTCCGGCGCGGCCTGCCGCGACCGCCCGGGCGGCCAGCGCCGCCGCGCCGTTGCGCCACCGGTCCATCTGCCCCGCTCCCCCGCTCCCCCGGTCCGCCGGTCCGCCGGCCGCGCGGGGAGTCGTTCTTCTCGTGGTACGCCGCAGCGCGCCCCGCCGAAGCGAGGACCAGCTGCCACTAAGTGTGACATTCTGCGCAGAACGGGTAGACGCCGCGCCTCAACCATGGCGATGAGCAGGGAGCACGCCAGCATGAGCGAGCAGAACGGCACGGTGGTCATCGGTGCGGGGCCGGCCGGGCTCACCGCCGCGTACGAGCTGCTTCGGCACGGCCGGTCGGTAAAGGTGTTCGAGGCCGACGAGGTGGTCGGCGGAATCAGTCGCACCGTGGAGCGCGACGGGTGGCGGTTCGACATCGGCGGGCACCGGTTCTTCACGAAGGTGCCCCGGGTGGAGGCGTTCTGGCACGAGATCCTGCCGGACGAGGACTTCCTGACCCGGCCCCGGATGAGCCGCATCTTCTACCGGGGCGCCCTGTTCAACTACCCGCTCAGCGCCGTGAACGCGCTGCGCAACCTGGGCCTGCCGGAGGCCGCCCGTTGTCTCGGCTCGTACGCCCGTGCCCGGCTGCGGCCACCACGGGACCAGTCACACTTCGAGGGCTGGGTGTCGGCCCGGTTCGGTTGGCGGCTGTACTCGATCTTCTTCAAGACGTACACCGAGAAGGTCTGGGGTATGCCGGCGGACCGGTTGCAGGCCGACTGGGCGGCGCAGCGGATCAAGAACCTGTCGCTGGCCACGGCGATCCGCAACGCGCTGCTGCCCCGTCGTAAACGCACCGACGTGACCAGCCTGATCGAGCAGTTCCAGTACCCGAAGTACGGGCCCGGGATGATGTGGGAGCGCTGCGCCGAGCAGGTCCGCGAACGGGGCGGGCAGATCTCCACCGGCAGCTGGGTCACCGCCGTGCACCGCGACCCGGCCCGCCGCCGGGCGATCAGCGTGACGGTCAACGGCGTGGGCGGGCAGCGCACCGAGGCGGCCGATCACGTGATCTCGTCCATGCCGATCTCGGAGCTGGTGGAGGCGCTACACCCGCCGGCGCCGCCGGAGGTGCGGGCCTGCGCGGCCGACCTGCGTTACCGCGACTTCCTGACGGTCGCCCTGGTCGTGCCGGCGGAGTTCTCGTTCCCGGACAACTGGATCTACGTGCACGATCCGGGGGTGCGGGTGGGCCGGATCCAGAACTTCGGCTCCTGGTCGCCGTACCTCGTCAAGGACGGCCGCACCTGCCTGGGCCTGGAGTACTTCGTGTTCGAGGACGACGAGATGTGGCGTACCCCCGATGCCGACCTGGTGGCCCTCGCCACCGCGGAGCTGGAACGGCTGGGGTTGGTTCGACCCGGCGTGGTGGAGGCCGGCTACGTCGTGCGGATGCCCAAGGCCTACCCGGTGTACGACGAGCGCTACCAGCACAACGTGGACGTGATCCGGGCCTGGTTGACCGAGGCGGTGCCGAACGTGCACCCGGTGGGCCGCAACGGCATGCACCGCTACAACAACCAGGACCACTCGATGCTGACCGCAATGCTCACCGCCGAGAACATCGCCACTGGGAGTACGCACGACGTGTGGTCGGTCAACGTGGAGCGGGACTACCACGAGGAATCGTCCGGCGGCGACGGCCGGCGGGGCACCGGCCGGGACGCGCCGGTGCTGCCCAGCCGGATCATTCCCCCGCCCGAGGGCGTCGGCGCCAGCGGCCAGGGCGACCGGCCCGCCCAACTGCCGCTGGGTTGAGCAGACCGGCCGGCGCGGAGGACCCGGGGTAGCCCTCGCGCCATCCCACGGCAGCCGTCAGACGCCACCACCGAACGTCCTGGTGCGATGTCGATACTCGGCGACCGCCGCAGCCAGTTCGTCCGATCCGAAGTCCGGCCATAAGGTGGGCGTAAAAAGTAGCTCGGAATACGCACACCGCCAAAGCATGAAGTTGGACAGCCGCTGCTCGCCGGAGGTGCGCACTAACAGGTCGACGTCGGGCAGCTCGCCACTCCAGAGGGTCGAGGCGAATTCCACCCCCTCCCCGAGCGGCCCACCGGCCAGCGCCCGTCGAACCCCATCCAATATTTCGGCGCGCCCGCCGTAGTTGAAAGCGAGGGTGACGGTCAGACGCGGATCCGCTGTCCAGGTTCGCGCTTCGACCTCCTCCATCCAGTCCCGGCACCGCGCCGGTATCCGCGTGTCGTCGCGCGAACCGATGAACCGCACGGACACCTCGGAACTAACACAATCGGCTACTAGCTGCGGCCTCATTAGCCACTGGTCCGGCGCCATGAGATACCGGACCTCGGCGGCTGGACGGGTCCAGTTCTCCGTCGAGAAGGCGTACAGGGTCAGCCATCGCACACCCAGGTCAGGTGCCGCACTGACGCACTCCGCGATTGAGTGCGAAACCCGCTCGTGTCCCTTGTGGCTTGGCAGCGATCTTGACCTGGCCCAGCGGCGATTGCCGTCCATGATAATCGCCACATGCAGACCCGCGCCTTCGTCATACCTCATCGGGCCCATCACCCGTCCACCCAGGAGCGTGCCAGCAGGAGGCCCAGAATCGTCTTGGCGTCCACGAGCGACCCATCCCGTACCAGGCTCTCGACGTCGTCGAGGCCGACAAGCCGGACGTTTGTGGGAAAATCCTGACCTGGATCAGCGCCGCCCTGTTCGAAGTCGTCTGTTACAAACACCTCGGTCAACCCGTCGCAGAAACACGGTGCGTTAAAGAATTGGGTAAGGGGTGCCAAGCGACCGGCACGGAGCCCTGTCTCCTCGCGTAGCTCACGCCGTGCCGTCTCGATCGCACTCTCGGCACCGTCGGGCCGACCCGCCGGCAGCTCGAGGGTGACCCGTTCGATTGCTGGTCGGTACTGTTGAACGCACAGGGCGGAGCGGCCGATTAGTGCGACAACAGCGGAACCGCCTGGATGACGAACAACGTGCCGGACGAACCGGCGGCCATCACTTTCGCTCACCGTGCACGTCTCCTCCACCGAGAAGAATGCCGGACCATGATAGGGGCGGGACGACGTACGGTAGTCTTCGGGCATCGGAGCCAATCCTCACTTCGAGTTGGTCACATAGGTCGCGGCCACAACAATCGACCGCTTTTTTGCGTCAATAGCCAGAGATAGATGAGCCAGCTTGTTTTCCCGACAAGCTGAACCGGCGCTCGGTGGATCGACGCGAAGCACCCGCTTCGCGAGGCGATGAGCAAGCAGGCGGACAAGAAGCGTGGCTCCACCTCTCACCGCCAGCCAGGAAACGAATCCGCCAGCGAAGATTGTTTCTGGGAATCCCACTTCGAGCAGAACGGCGACACAGAAACCAAAGAGCGAAGTCCCCAAGAACCACCTTGCCGCCATGAATACCTCCCGGTCGGAATCTACCGACACAAGAATGATGCCAAGGCGATGCGACGTCGCGTATATTGCATGGCGAAGCACGGCCCGTGCATGTTCTTGACAAATAGAAGTCGATCGTGTATCTAGGTCGGGTGATGATGGCAACCTCGGGACGCCGCCTCCTGCCGATGCAATCACCGCGCACGGGGGTCGAGACCTTCGCTTGGCTGATTCGCGCGATTCGCGCTTATCACCCATCTCCTGACATTCGAGATACTGCCACCTTCGCGCGGAGGTTAGCCACCTGCGGCACCGATCTTCGTCCGACCACCATCAACCGCCTTGAAAACGCCGAGCTGAGCTTCACGATCGAGCGCTGCCTGTCTTACGAAGAGGCATTACAGCTCGCTCCGTATGACCTTGTCGATCCGTTTCTTTACCTCACCCGCATCGGCGGCGCGACTCCTGGAACCGCGTTAGCCAAACTCGGCGAGGCTTCTCATGTGGAACTCGAACTGCTGTGGCGGCTTGGTCGTGGAGAGAAAATAGCGCCTTACGAGTGGATCCGGCTCGCCTATCTCTACCGGAACAGGCGCGATCTTTTCACGGGCAGCGAGCGCATGCGGGAAGCCTTTTTCGGCAGGTTGATGGAGGACGCGGGTCGCTGCTACGAGAAAGACCTCCGACTGATCCGCGAGGCGCTCATCGTCGTAGGAGACGACGTGTCCGGAGATGTCGCGACGTACTGTCGCGACGATCCACTCCACTACTTCAACACCACAGAGGCGCTGGGCTTTATGGACGGCGAGCAGTCCTGGTCGACCCTGCTCAGCCTCGGCGACACACTCGACGACGGTGTTCTTGCCGGCACCATCATCGAACCCGTCATCCGCCGCTTCCGCGCGCTGAACGAGTCGAACGATGTGGCCCCGTCGACGGTCGGGGCGATAACCGAATATTCCGCCGCCGCACTGTGCCGGACCGATGTCCTCTACACCGCACGGGAAGAGGCTCTGGTTTGGGCTTCCCAACCGAACGTTCAACTGACGGTTCGTGCCCGGCATGCCATCGCGGACCTCCGCGAGGACGTCGCACAGTTGCGACTCAAACCGGCAACGTTCGAGCCGGACTCGTTCCTCGGCACGCTGCTCGGCGAGTTCGCGGATCTCCTGGAGGCTGATGAACTGATCCCTGCCGGACTGCCGCCGCGAGTACCAGGATTGGGTCAGGTGCTGGGTCGCGGCATCTTCTCTCAGGCGCGCGTCAGTCGATTGGCAATCGGGTTGCTACTGCGCTCATGGCACCTCACCGATCCTCTCACCGACGCGCTGGGCCGGGCGCTACACCGAGTCAGCCCAACTGATTACGGCGTGCAACGAGCGATCGTTCGCATGATGGTAAAACTCGGGTCCGCCCGCCGGCACCCATACTTCTCGACCTTTGGTCGCACCCCCAAGAGGGAGGACGGGGTCAGGCTGGTCGCGGCCTGGGCTCTGGGCGAGGGAGAGGATCCTGCCGACCAGACGATTCTGGCGAAGCTGTACGGCGACGCCACAACAAGGGACACGAAGCGTGTCATCGTGACCGCCGCCGAACGCAGAGTGTTCGTGGATCTGTTAGCGACGCTCAGCCACGATCCCGACTCTGTCGTCTCCGGGGAGGCCGAGCGGGCAATGCGGCGGCTCGGCGCATTGAAGACGCACCGCACCGAGGGCCCACCAGCCGCTGGGGCCTAGCCTCAGCGCGGTCATCGCGCTCGGTCGAGCCGCGTCACCCGCTGCCGGGCGAACGACGACCTCGACCTCTTTCCGGCCGATCAGTGTGGCGGGGATCTTGCCGATGTCGTAGGAATCGGTAAGCCGCCGGTCCGGGCTGTGCCGCAGGTCCGGCTCCGGGCTGGCCGGCCCCGCGTCTCGGATAGACGCGTCGACCCGGGACGGTCGCCGACCCCCAGACGAGGCCAGGGTCAGGAGCTTCTCGTCTAGGCTTCCCGCATCCGGGCTCGGAGGACGTCGAATTCGCACCCGGGCGCGTCCGGGTCGAAGCCGTGCGCGATCAGCCAGCGCGATGCCACCAGGCTGCGCAGCGACCACCAAGCGCGGATTACGTCCCGGTCCATGTCGGCCCCGTAGCCGGCGAGCAGGTCGTGCAGCCGCTCCTCGTGCCCGAGCGTCAGGATGGCGAGGTCGAACATGGCGTCGCCGGGGGCTGCCTCGGACCAGTCGATGACACCGGTGACCCGGTCGTCGTCGACGAAAACGTGCGTGATCTGCAGGTCGCCGTGGATGAACACCGGCGTCCACGGCCGGAGCGCGGCCTCGGCGATCTCCCGGTTGCGGCGGACCACCTCGGCGGGCAGCACCGCGGTGGCGAGCAGCCACGCGCACTCGCTGTCCAGCTCCGCCATCAGGTCGTCGAGCCGGCGCCCCGGCCAGGGCGGCAGCGGCGCGTCGTGCAGCGTCCGGACGGCGACGCGGGCGACGCGGGCGACGCGGGCGACGCGGGCGACGCGGGCGACGGTTCGCCGAGGAGACCGAGCGCCGCGCCGGGCACGGCGGCGATCGCGAGTACGGGCGGCTCGTACCAGCGGATCGCCGGCGTGGGTATCGGCGCCAGGGCCATCGCCCGCACCTCGACGGCGGCGTGGGCCGGATCGCCGTCGACCTTCAGGAACACGTCGCCGAACCGCAGAGTCGCACGCTGACAGTGGGCGACGACGACCTCGACCTCTTCCATACCGACCAGCCTGGCAATGATGTGGGCCGATGTCATCGGATTTTGTCGGCAGCGGCAGGAAAACGCTTGCCAGTACGCTATTGACGGTCGTCACTGGCTGTCAGTACCGTGATGCGGGCAGCGAGAAAGCGCTTTCCGACCCTCGCCGTCCGACAGGGAGCGCCCCCATGCCCCGACACCTCCGTGCGTTCTGCCTGATCCTGCTCGCCATCGCCACCGTGGTGAGCACCACCACCGCCCTGCCCGCCGAGGCCGCACCACGCTTCCGGGTGTTGGTCTTCTCCAAGATCACCAACTTCTACCACGACTCGATCCCGGCCGGCATCGCCGCGATCCAGCAGCTCGGCGCCACTCACAACTTCGAGGTCGTCGCCACCACGGACGCGGCGGCGTTCACCGACGCCAACCTCGCCACCTTCGACGCTCTGGTCTTCAACAACACCAACTCCCTCCCCACCTCGGGTGACCTGCTCAACGCCAGCCAGCGGGCCGCGTTGCAGACGTTCATCCGCAACGGCGGTGGTTGGGCCGGCCTGCACGCCGCGTCGGCCAGCGAACGCGACTGGCAGTGGTACGAGGGCCTGGTCGGCACGATCTTCGACTACCACCCTGACTTCTCGTCCACCGGCGGCACCTTCCCCGGCCGGGTCAAGGTGCTCGACCGGGCGCACCCGTCGACGCGCAACCTGCCGGAGCTCTGGGAGCAGAGCGAGGAGTGGTACAACTGGCGGACCAACCCGACCGGCAACGTGCACACCCTCGCGCAGATCAAGGTGCGCGACGGGATCAACGGCCTGGACGAGGGCGTCGACCACGCGTACTCCTGGTGTCAGCGCTACGACGGCGGCCGGTCCTGGTTCACCGCCGGCGGCCACGCCAGCTCCCAGTTCAGCAGCCCGACCTTCCTGGAGCACCTGCGCTACGGCATCGAGTGGGCGGCCGGCGCGGTCGCCGGTGACTGCTCCGCCACCACGACCAGCAACTTCGAACGAGTGGGCCTGGTCACCGAGAACCTGGCCGACCCCTTCGAGCTGGCCGTCGCCCCGGACCGGAAGGTCTACTACATCCAGCGCACCGGCGCGCTGAAGGTGGTCAACTCCGACACCCTCCAGGTCACCACCCTGCTGGACTTCGCCTACACCCCGGCGATGACCGACCAGTCCGATGGGCTGCTCGGCATGACCCTGGACCGCAACTTCGCCAGCAACGGCTGGATCTACCTGCTCTGGTCGGACAAGACCCTCAAACAGCTCAACCTGTCCCGGTTCACGGTCGCCAACAACAGCGTCGCGCTCTCCTCGGAGAAACGCCTGCTGGCCGTCCCCACCTACCGGGGTGAGGGCCGGGCCAACTCGCACATGGGCGGGTCCCTCGCGATGGACGCGGCCGGGCGGCTCTACGCGGCGATCGGCGACAACACCGACCCGTTCGCCTCCAGCGGCTACACCCCGGTCGACGAACGCGCCGGCCGCGCCGCCTGGGATGCCCAGGGCACCGCCGGCAACACCAACGACCTGCGCGGCAAGATCCTGCGGATCACCCCACAATCCGACGGTACGTACACAGTGCCCAGCGGCAACCTCTTCCCGGCCGGCACCGCGAAGACCCGGCCGGAGATCTACGCGATGGGCATGCGCAACCCGTTCCGGATCACCATCGAGCCGCAGACCAACGCGGTGCTGGTGGCCGACTACGGCCCGGACGCCCGCGCCGCCGACCCCAACCGTGGTCCGGAGGGGACCGTCGAGTTCAACCGGATCACCAGCGCCGGCAACTTCGGGTGGCCGTACTGCGTGGGCAACAACATCCCGTTCAACGACTACAACTTCGCCACCAACACCTCCGGGGCGAAGTTCAACTGCGCCGCGCCGGTGAACAACTCGCCCAACAACACCGGCCTGACCACCCTGCCGGCGGCGAAGTCCGCGCTGGTCTGGTACGCGTACTCGGCCTCCGCCCAGTTCCCCGAGCTGGGCACCGGCGGCGGCGGGCCGATGAGCGGTCCGGTCTACGACTACGACCCGGCCAACACCCGCACGACGAAGTTCCCCGAGTACTTCGAGGGCAAGTGGATCACCTTTGAGCTGACCCGCAGGTGGTTCAAGACGCTCTCGATCCACAAGACGGCGCAGACCTTCAGCAACGCGCGCTTCGGCCCGACCGCCGTGGGTGACCTTCAGTCGATCAACGGGATCTTCGACACCATGAGCTGGATCCAGCCCTTCGAGGCGGAGTTCGGCCCGGACGGTTCGCTCTACGTCATCGACTTCGGCGAGGGCACCGGCAGCGGTCGCGGCGGCAGCAACGCCGGCGCGGGCATCTACCGCATCGACTACGTCGCCAACGGGCGGCCACCGACCGCGAAGATGACCGCCACCCCGGACAGCGGACGCACACCGCTCGCCGTGACGTTCTCCTCGGCCGGGTCGACCGCCGGCGACGGATCGGCGCTCAGCTACGCCTGGGACTTCACCAACGACGGCAGCACCGACTCCACCGCCGCGAACCCGAGCTTCACCTACTCGACGGCCGGGAAGCACACCGCCCGGCTGACCGTCCGCAACAGCGGCAACGGGTTGACCGCCAGCGCGGTCACCGACGTGGTGGTCGGCAACACCCGACCGACGGTGACCATCACCGTGCCCGACGGCGGGTTCTTCGACTTCGGCGACAAGATCCCGTACACGGTGACGGTCACCGACCCGGAGGACACCACCATCGACTGCGCCAAGGTGACAGTGCAGACGCAGCTCGGCCACGACCAGCACGCCCACCCGTTGGACGTCTACACCGGCTGCTCGGGGCTGCTCGCCACCGAGGCGGACGCCGGTGACGGGCACGGGCCGGGGCAGAACCTCTACACCCTGATCACCGCGCAGTACACCGACGGCGGCGCGGCCGGCGGCGTACCGGCGCTGACCGGCTCCACCCGGGTCCAGTTGCAGCCCAAAAGCAAGGAGGCCGAGCACTTCAGCGCCCAGTCCGGCGTCACGGTCAACGACCGGGCCACCGCCCGCGCCGGCAAGCGGCTCGGCGAGGTCGACCACAACGACTGGGTGGCGTTCGGGCCGGCGGACCTGCGCAACATCGGGTCGGTGACGCTGGGGGTGACCAACGGTGGCCTCGGCGGCACCATCGAACTGCGGACCGGCTCGCCCACCGGCACGCTGATCGGCACCGCCGCCATCGGCTCGACCGGCGGGTGGGACAACCTGGTCTCCCCCACCGTCACGCTGACCAACAAACCGACCGGCACCACCACCCTGTACGCGAAGTTCGTCAACGCCGCCCAGGTGGGTGGCACCCCGGACCTGCTCGCACTGGACTGGCTTCGGTTCAACGGCGCCGGGGTCAAGCAGGAACCGGGCGGGACGCTGTCCCTGGCGGCGAACCCGGCCAGCGGCAGCGGAACGTTGACCACCACGCTGACGGCCACCGCCACGGCGCCCTCCGGGCAGAGCATCACGGACTACGCGTGGGACTTCGGCGACAACAGCGCCATCACGCACGGGGCGACGCTGCGGTCGATCGCCCACAGCTACCCCCGCAAGGGCACCTTCACCGCCCGGGTGACGACCACCTACAGCAGTGGGGAGACCCGCTCGATCAACCTGACCATCACGGTCACCTGACCGTCGTTCGGTGGCGGGCGGGGGGCTCGCCCCCCCCCCCCCCCCCCGCGCGCCCCCGACGACGAGGCGGCCC
>NZ_JBEXHP010000119.1:0-16131 GCF_040607895.1 Micromonospora sp. NPDC005220 | reverse complement strand
ATGCCGCCGCGGCCCAGCCCGGCGTCCATGCCGAGCCAGCGTCCGGCTGCCGGTCGCCCCGGTCCCGGTGGCGCCGGTCGTCCCGGTGGCGGCGCAGGCCGTCCCGGTGGCGGTGGCGGCGGTGGTGGCTTCCGTGGCGGTCCCGGCGGTGGCGCCGGTGGCGGTGGCGGTTACCGCGGCGGCCCTGGTGGCGGCGCGGGTGCCGGCGGTGGCGGTGGCTACCGTGGCGGTCCCGGCGGCGGTGCGGGTGCTCCCGGTGGCGGTTTCCGTCCGGGTGGTCCGGCCGGTGGTGGCGGTCGTCCGGGTGCCGGTGGTCGTGGCCGTGGCGGCGGCGCAGCGGGTGCCTTCGGGCGTCCGGGTGGCCGGCCGACGCGCGGTCGCAAGTCCAAGAAGCAGCGCAGACAGGAGTTCGACAACCTGTCGGCTCCGACCATGAGCTCGGGTGCTCCCCGGGGTCAGGGTCAGATCGTCCGGCTCTCCCGTGGCGCCTCGCTGTCCGACTTCGCCGACAAGATCAACGCCAACCCGGGTTCGCTGGTCCAGGAGATGTTCAACCTGGGCGAGATGGTGACCGCGACCCAGTCCTGTTCTGACGACACCCTGCACCTGCTGGGTGAGCACCTGGGCTTCGACATCCAGATCGTCAGCCCGGAGGACGAGGACCGCGAGCTGCTCGCGCAGTTCAACATCGACCTCGACGCGGAGGTGGCCGAGGAGCGTCTGGTCAGCCGTGCGCCGGTGGTGACCGTCATGGGTCACGTCGACCACGGTAAGACCAAGCTGCTCGACGCCATCCGTAAGGCGAACGTCGTGGCCGGTGAGGCGGGTGGCATCACCCAGCACATCGGTGCCTACCAGGTGCACGTCCCGCACGAGGGCGAGGACCGGGCGGTCACCTTCATCGACACCCCGGGTCACGAGGCGTTCACCGCCATGCGTGCTCGTGGTGCCCAGGTCACGGACATCGTGATCCTGGTCGTCGCGGCCGACGATGGTGTGATGCCGCAGACGATCGAGGCGTTGAACCACGCCAAGGCGGCCGACGTGCCGATCGTGGTCGCGGTCAACAAGGTCGACAAGCCGGACGCCAACCCGGACAAGGTCCGCCAGCAGCTGACCGAGTACGGCCTGGTCGCCGAGGAGTACGGCGGCGAGACCATGTTCGTCAACGTGGCAGCCAAGCCGGGCATCGGCATCGAGGAACTGCTCGAGGCCGTCCTGCTGACCGCCGACGCGTCGCTGGAGCTGACCGCTCCGATCGACGGGCCGGCGCAGGGTGTGGCCATCGAGGCGCACCTGGACAAGGGCCGCGGCGCGGTGGCGACGGTGCTGGTGCAGAAGGGCACCCTGCGGGCGGGCGACTCGATCGTCGCCGGTGGGGCGCACGGCCGGGTCCGGGCCATGCTCGACGAGAACGGCAACCAGCTCACCGAGGCTGGGCCGGCGCGTCCGGTCATGGTGCTGGGTCTGACCGCGCCGCCCGGTGCGGGAGACACGTTCCTCGCCGCGGCGGACGACCGCACGGTGCGGCAGATCGCCGAGCAGCGACAGGCACGGCGGCGGGCGGCGTCCTTCGCCAACTCCCGTGGTCGGGCCACCCTCGAGACGCTCATGGAGCAGCTCAAGGAGGGCGAGAAGACCTCGCTCAACCTCATCCTCAAGGGCGATGTCTCCGGTTCGGTGGAGGCCCTGGAGGACGCGCTGTTCAACCTCGACATCCCCGAGGAGGTCCAGCTCAAGGTCCTCGACCGGGGCGTCGGCGCGATCACCGAGAGCAACGTCATGCTCGCGAGCGCCTCGTCCGAGCCGGTCACGATCATCGGCTTCAACGTGCGGGCCTCGAACAAGGTCCGTGAGATGGCCGACCGCGAGGGCGTGGAGATCCGGTACTACACCGTCATCTACCAGGCCATCGAGGAGATCGAGGCAGCGCTCAAGGGCCTGCTCAAGCCGGAGTACGAGGAGGCCGAGCTGGGCAGCGCGGAGATCCGCGACGTCTTCCGCTCGTCCAAGATCGGCAACATCTCCGGTTGCATCGTCCGGTCGGGCATCATCCGACGCAACGCGAAGGCTCGCCTGCTTCGGGACGGGGCGGTCGTGGCGGACAACCTCACGATCACCTCGCTCAAGCGGTTCAAGGACGACGCCACCGAGGTCCGCGAGGGCTTCGAGTGCGGTCTGACTCTGGGTGGTTACAACAACGTCCAGGTCGGCGACGTCATCGAGACCTTCGAGATGCGGGAGAAGGTTCGCGCCTGATCCGGCAGTGACACGCTGATCAAGGGGTTTACGCCACTCGGCGTAAACCCCTTGATCATGCGGGGCGGGTTGGCGGTATCGTCCGGGGCGATGTTCACCGGAACCGCGGTCTTCGACCTGCTGCTGCCGGGCGACTCCCGGTCGCTCAAAGCCAAGAGATCATATGTACGGCCGATCGTGGCGGCGTTGCGCCGCTTCGAGGTCTCGGCCGCCGAGGTGGGTGCGCTCGACCTGCATGGTCGAGCGCAGCTGGCGGTGGCCGTGGTGGCCGCCGAGACGGCGCACGTCCGCGAGGTGCTCGACTCCTGTGAGCGCCTGGTGGCCGGTCGCCCCGAGGTCGAGTTGTTGTCGGTGCGACGCCGGCTCTACGGCGTGGACGACGACTGACCATCGTGCTGGCTGTGCCGGGCGACCGGAGCAGCCGCGAAGGTAGTGTTCGAGATGTTGGCCGGTCGGCCGGCGGCCTCCGGGCCGCCGGGTCGACCGGGAGCAGGACGCCGTGGAGGTGGCGAGATGTCTGATCCGGCCAAGGTACGCCGGCACGCGGAACGGGTGCGTGAGCTGGTCGCGTCGGTGGTGCGGAGCCAGATCAAGGACCCGCGGCTCGGGATGATCACGATCACCGACGCCCGGATTACCGCTGACCTGCGTGACGCGACGGTCTTCTACACGGTGCTCGGTGACTCGGTGGCCCAGGCGGACACCGCGGCGGCGCTGGAGAGCGCCAAGGGGCTGCTGCGCAGCACGGTCGGCAAGGCGCTCGGGCTGCGCCACTCGCCGACTCTCACGTTCGTCCTCGACGACGTGCAGGACCAGGTCAAGCACATCGACGACCTGCTCGCCGCCGCCCGCAACGCGGACGCCGAGGTGCAGCGGCTCGCCGCCCAGGCGAAGTACGCGGGCGAGGCCCAGCCGTACCGGGTGGATGACGAGGCGGAGGAGGCCGACCAGGCCACCGACGTCAAGGAGACCCCGCGGGGTGGGGAAACGCGGTGACGAGCACCGCCAGCGCCCCGCTCGCGGCGGCGGCCGGGCTCGGTCCCGTCGAGGCGGACTGGGCCGCGGCCGAGGCGTTGGTGCGGGCCGTCCCGCCGACCGGCCGGACGCTGCTGATCTGCCACGTCAACCCGGACGGCGACGCGCTGGGCAGCATGCTCGGCTTCGGTCTGGGCCTGCGGCAGCTCGGCGTACGCGACGTGCAGGCGACCTTTCCAGGGCCGCCGGAGGTGCCGGAGCCGTTCCGTGGGCTGCCCGGGCTGGACCTGCTGGTCCCATCGGACGCCGCTGATTCGGCACCCGATCTGGTGATCTGCTTCGACGCGGCCAGCGAGTCGCGCCTCGGCGAGTTGGCCGGGCGGTTGTCGTCGGCGGGTGCGGCGCTGGTGCTCGACCACCACGCCTCGAACCCCGGTTTCGGCACGGTCAACCTGGTCGACCCGGGCGCGGCGGCCACGTCGGTGGTGGCCGAACAGCTGCTGTCGCGGCTCGGCGTGGTGGTGGATCCGGCCATCGCCGAGTGCCTCTACGTGGCGCTGACCACGGATACCGGGTCGTTCCGGTTCGCGGCGACCACCCCGGCGGTGCATGAGCTGGCCGCCCGGTTGCTGGCGACCGGCATCTCGCCCGGTGACATCTCCCGGCGGGTCTTCGACACCCGGCCCTTCGGCGCGGTCCGTCTCTTCGGTGAGGTGCTCGGCCGGGCTCAGCTGGAGCCGGCCGCCGCCGACGGTCGAGGGCTGGTCTGGACGTTCGCCACGCTGGACGACCTGGCCCGGCACGACCAGCGGCCGTACGTGCTGGAGGCGTTGATCGACTCGGTGCGGTGCACCGCCGAGGCCGATGTGAGCTGTGTGGTGAAGCAGACCAGGCCCGCCGAGTGGGCGGTGTCGATGCGCAGCAAGGGCGCGGTGGACGTCAGCCGGGTCGCGGTCGCGCTGGGCGGTGGTGGGCACACGTTCGCGGCCGGGTTCACCGGCCGGGGCACCGTGGAGCAGGTGGTCGAGTCGATCCGCGGTCAGCTGGACGCCGCGCTGATCGGCTGACGTCGCCCTTCGTCCGCGATCGCTCGGCGGCCCGAAGATCAGGGTCAGCTCCGGGGAGTGTTGGTCTTCCCGCGCTCCGTGATACCGGGAAGAATCGCGGGATGGAGCAGCCGCACGACCTCACCGTGGAGGCCCCCCGCGCCTGGGACCGGCCCGCCGTCTCCGTTCCCGTCCTCGTCTGCCTGTCGCTCGTCGGTGGCCGGTTCGCGTCCTTCTCCACCGAGGCGAATCTGTTCACCCTCGGCACGGGTGGGGTGCTGATCTGGCTCGGTCTGAGCAACCGGGTGCCGCGCCGGCCGGCACCGCGCCGGCTGGGCACGGGGGCGGCCTGGTGGGCGGTGCCGGTGGTGGTCTTCGGGGTCTTCGAGGGGGTGACCTTCGTGCTGGCCGCCGGTGATGACTTCCCCACCTTCTCCCGGTTGGCCGACCCGCTGCTGGAGGATCACCTGACCCGGTCGGCGGCCTGGTTCGCCTGGTTGGCCGCCTTCTGGGGGCTGGTGCGGCGATGATGCGCGCGCTCGCGATCGGTGGCTTCCTCAGCGCGTTGGTCCTCTTCGCGGTGGTCGAGTGGATGGCCCGGCGGGAGGGGTCCCGGATCCCCACCCTGGGTGAGGTCTGCGCATACGTGATGCGCTACGAGGTCGGTTCGGTGCCGGTGGGCCGGATCGGTCTGTTCGGGTTCTGGTGGTGGTTGGGCTGGCACTTCCTGGCCCGCTGAGCCGGGTTGTCGAGTGTCCAGATGGCGGGAACCGTAAGCAGTATGTGGACCTGAACGATAACTTGGGAGAAGGCCGGCACCGCCTGACGGTGCAGGTCATGGGCGGTGGTGCCACACCCCGTGCCGCCTCCCTCCAGGGTCGGATCGACCCGGGCTCACGCTGCCCAGTCGGCTGCTCCGGTAACCCCGGACCGCCGTGGGCGCTCAGCACGACCGCCCGTGAGGGTCGCCGCGTGTCGGCGGCTCGCGCCCTGGACGAGGAGCGTCACCATGCCGAACAAGCCCAAGCCCGAGACCACCACCGACGACGCCCGCGAGCAGGCCCGCCGCGCGCTGCAGACGTCGATGGACACCCGTCAGTGATCCGACCCGTCCGGCGGTGATCCCTCGGATCGACGCGGTCGGAGGAGGCGAACGCTTCAACGCGCGCCTCTGGAGCTGAATCGTTTGCGACATCGCGACGTGATTCGTCTACGACATCAGCTCCACAGCCTCTGACCGGAGGCCGTCGCCCCGGCCGGCGCAGCCGAGCCCGACTGCCCGACCGAGTAAGCAGTCGGTAGGATTGCGATCCTTACCGCGCTCGTGCCAGGATCGGCGGCGATGAGCCAGACCGCCGCCACCATCCACCGAGCCGCCTCGCCGCGCCGGATCGCCAGCCTCGCCCTGCCGGCCCTCGTGGTGCTCGCCGCCGAGCCGCTCTACGTGCTGGTCGACACCGCCGTGGTCGGTCACCTCGGCCGGGTGCCGCTCGCCGCGCTCGCCGTCGGTGGCACGGTCATGACGCTCACCGCCTGGGTGGGCACCGTGGTCGCCTACGGCACCACCGGGCGGGCGGCCCGCCGCTTCGGCGCGGGTGACCGTGCAGCCGCAGTCGCCGAGGGCATCCAGTCGTCCTGGTTGGCGCTCGGTGTCGGCCTGCTGATCGCGATCGCCATGCAGGTCGGCGGCGGCGCGCTCGCCCGTACCCTCGCCGGTGGTGGTGGCGAGGTGGCCGACGCCGCCGCGCAGTGGCTGCGGATCGCGGCCCTTGGCGCCCCCGGGCTGCTGCTCGCCGCCGCCGGCAACGGCTGGCTGCGCGGCGTGCAGGACACTCGCCGCCCGCTGTTCTTCGTGCTCGGCCCCAACCTGCTCTCCGCCCTGCTCTGCCCGCTGCTGGTCTACCCCGGCGGGCTGGGGCTGGCCGGCTCGGCGGTGGCGAACGTCGTCGCGCAGACGCTCTGCGGGGTGCTCTTCGCCGCCGCCCTGGTCGGTGAGCGGGTGTCGCTGCGGCCCCAGCCCCGGGTGATCCGCCAGCAACTGGTGCTCAGCCGGGACCTGCTGATCCGTGGGTTGGCGTTCCAGGCCAGCTTCCTGTCCGCCACCGCCGTCGCCGCCCGCTTCGGCGCCGCCGCCGTCGGCGCCCACCAGATCGCCCTGCAACTCTGGTTCTTCACCGCGCTGGTGCTCGACGCCCTCGCCATCGCCGCGCAGTCCCTGGTCGGTGCCGCGCTCGGCGCCGGCGACGACACGGGTGCGCGGGCGCTCGCCCGCCGGATCGGGCTGCTCGGCGGCGTCTGCGGCGTCGCGTTCGCGCTGGTCATCGCCGCCGGCGCCGGCGTCGTGCCATCGTGGTTCAGCTCCGATCAAGGGGTACGCGAGCAGGCCATGCTGGCCTGGCCGTGGTTCGTCGTCATGCTGCCGCTGGCCGGGGTGGTGTTCGCCCTCGACGGCGTGCTGATCGGTGCCGGTGACGTGCGTTACCTGCGCAATCTCACCATCGTGGCGGCACTCGGCGGCTTCCTTCCGGCCATCTGGCTGGCGTACGCGCTCGATCTCGGGCTGGGCGGCATCTGGGCCGGGCTCACCCTGTTCGTGGTGATCCGGCTGGTCGCCCTGCTGCTGCGACTGCGCAACGGCAGCTGGGCGGTGACCGGCGCGGTCCGCTGACCGGGTCGCCGGGCCAGACTGTCAGCAGCGCATGGTGGTCGGCGCGGGCACGTCGAGGTCGAAGATCGTGCCCGGGTCGCCCGCGGGTATCCGCTTCCCGTGCAGGTCAGCCAGCCAGTACTGCTCCCGGACCCAGCCGTCCCGCAGTTGAGCGCAGTCCGCGTTCCAGGTGATGGCCTCCGCCGAGCCGATCCACAGGCCCTTGGAGGGTGCCTGCACGTCGTCCGGGTGCGGCACCTGCCAGACCACCCGGTCGCGGACCGCCACCAAGCCGGCTCCGGCGGGTGCCCGCAGGTCCACGTCGAACGGGTACGCCCACACGAACTCCGTGGACACCTCCAACAGCCGGATCCCCTTCTCCTCGGTGGCCCGGTAGGTGATCCGGCCGTCGGCTCGGACGCCGGGCTCCCAGTCCGACGGCGACGCCATCCGGGTGGCGTACCGCAGGAAACTGTTGTTGGAGAAGTCCGGCCGGAGTTGGTCGCGGGCGTCCGGGGCGAGCAGCGCCAGGAACGGCTCCGGGTCCCCCATGAACATCGAGATGTCGAGCCGGCTCTCGATCAGTGCCTTGCGCACCGACTCCAGCGCGGTCCGTACCTCGGCCGCGGTGAACGGCCCGGTGCCCTTGGCCGCCGGCATGCGCACGGCTTCCTCACCCGGCGCGAAGGAGGCCGCCGGCGACCCGGCGAACAGGTCCCGTGGCTCGCCGACCCTGCTGACCGGTGGGGTGGGGCTCGCGGTGGGACTCGCCGAGGGGGACGCGCTGACACCATCGGCGACCCGGCCGACCAGCACCACGCCGCCGGCGACCATCAGCAGCGCCAGCACCAGCCCGAGGCCGAGCAGCAGCGCGCCGTTGTGCCGGGCCGAGAAGAAGCGGACGCGGTCCCACCCGCGGGGTTGGTGCTCGGTGGGCGATGACCGCATCCAGTCCGGTAGCTGTACCGGGTTGACCTCCGCGACCGCGGCGGGCGGTGGTGATGGTGGGTTGTCGACCCGAGCGCGGTGCTCGTGGCCTGGAGGTCGGTCGGAGGTCATCGGCGGTCCTGATCTCGAGGCGGAGGCTAGCCGGCCGATGATCTTTGCATCCGCGAGGGTCGGTCGGCTGCCCCCCGCTCGACGAACCGCCGAACGCACGCCTCGTCCCGACGAACGAGTGCGGAGGCTCGGGTCACGCCGGGCGTGCCCAGGCATTCCGGAGTACGAGCCGTCTGGCAGGCTTGGCCGACGTGAGCACCGATGGTCTGATCGTGGTCGACAAGCCCGGCGGCATGACGTCGCACGACGTGGTGGCGCGGATCCGCCGGTTGGCGAAGACCCGACGGGTCGGGCACGGCGGCACCCTCGACCCGATGGCGACCGGCGTGCTGGTGATCGGTGTCGGTCGGGCCACCCGGCTGCTGACCTACGTGATCGGCGCGGGCAAGAGCTACACCGGCACCATCCGGCTCGGCCAGACCACCGTCACCGACGACGCCGAGGGCGACGTGATCGCCACCGTGCCGGCCGGCCAGGTCACCGACGACGCGATCCGGTCCGCGCTGGCCGGGCTGAGCGGCGAGGTCGACCAGGTGCCGAGCGCGGTCAGCGCCATCAAGATCGACGGGCAGCGGGCGTACAAGCGGGTCCGCGACGGGGAGAGCGTCGAGCTGCCGGCGCGGCGGGTCACCATCTCCCGGTTGGCGGTGCTGGCGATCCGCCGCACCGAGCCGGACGTGGTGGACGTGGACGTCGACGTGACCTGCTCCTCCGGCACGTACATCCGGGCCATCGCCCGGGACGCCGGCCTGGCGCTCGGCGTCGGCGGGCACCTCACGGCGCTGCGGCGCACCGCGGTGGGTGGCTTCACCCTCGCCGAGGCGGCGACCCTCGACGAGTTGGAGCAGCGCGCCCCGGACGTGGTGAACCTGCCACTGGACGCGGCGGCGGACCGGTTCTTCGCGCGCCGGGAGGCCACGCCCGACGAGGCCCGGGTGCTCGCCCACGGCGGCCCACTGGACCCGGCCGGCCTCACCGGGCCGTACGCCGTCTTCGGGCCGGCCGGCGGCCTGATCGCTATCGTCAGCGAGCGGGACGGGCGGGCCCGGGCCGAGATCGTGCTCGCCCCGGCCTGACAGCGGGGCGCAGGTGCGCCGGCCCGCAGCCGGCGGTGTCGACCCGCCGGCCGGCGGGACAGCAGAGAGGAACGGCATGCAGCGGTGGCGGGGCTACGACGCGGCGCCCGGCGGGTGGGGGCGCTCGGTGGTCACCATCGGCGTCTTCGACGGCGTGCACAAGGGGCACCAGGCGACGATCGGGCACGCGGTGGCCCGGGCCCGCGAGTTGGGCGTGCAGTCGGTGGTGGTCACCTTCGACCCGCACCCGGCGGAGGTGGTCCGCCCCGGCTCGCACCCGGCGGTGCTCACCGAACCGGCCCGTAAGGCCGAGCTGATCGAGGCCCTCGGTGTGGACGTGCTCTGCGTGGTGCCGTTCACCCCGGAGTTCTCCCGGTTGCCGGCCGAACAGTTCGTGCACGACGTCCTGGTCGAGCACCTGCACGCGGCGTTGGTGGTGGTCGGCGGCAACTTCCGGTTCGGGCACCGGGCGGCCGGCGACGTGGCGTTGCTGGAACGGCTGGGCCAGACGTTTGGCTTCGGCGTGGAGGGCGCACCCCTGGTCGCCGAGGACGGCACCGTCTTCTCCTCCACGTACATCCGGTCCTGCGTCGACGCGGGCGACGTGGGCGCGGCGGCCGCCGCGCTGGGCCGCCCGCACCGGCTGGAGGGCGTCGTGGTCCGCGGCGACCAGCGGGGCCGGGAGCTGGGCTTCCCCACCGCCAACCTGCTCTGCCACCGGTACGCGGCGGTGCCCGCCGACGGGGTGTACGCGGCCCGGCTGATCCGCCGCGGCCAGCGTGAGCCGCTGCTGGCGGCGGTCTCCGTGGGCACCAACCCGACCTTCTCCGGCCGGGAACGGCGGGTGGAGGCGTACGCGCTGGACTTCTCCGGCGACCTGTACGGCGAGCGGCTGGCCCTGGACTTCGTGGCGCACCTGCGCGGTCAGATCCGGTACGACTCGATCGAGCCGCTGATCGCCCAGATGAATCAGGACGTCGAGCGCACCCGGCGCGCTCTGGCCTGATCGTCACGGGGTGACAGGGCGCCATCAAGGCCCTTCGCCGGGTGTTACCGGCGAGTGCTGGTAGTCTTGCCGGGACGTCGGGTGACCGGCGTGGGGCCTCGCGTGCCTGCTCGACGCCGCGGGTGCGAGGTACCGGTCCGTTCCCGGTCCACCGGGACGACGGACACCCACTTGATCAACCCACCGAAACAGGGAGAACATGGCGCTCGATCAGGAAGCCAAGGCCAGCATCCGCGCGGAGTACGCGACCGCCGAGGGCGACACCGGTTCGCCGGAGGTCCAGGTCGCGGTCCTCACCAAGCGGATCGCGGAGCTGACCGAGCACCTGAAGGTGCACAAGCACGACCACCACAGCCGCCGTGGGCTGCTGCTGCTGGTCGGCCGGCGCCGTCGGTTGCTCAACTACGTCCAGAAGAAGGACATTGCTCGCTACCGGTCGCTCATCGAGCGGCTCGGTCTGCGCCGGTGACGTGACGGGGGAGTGGCCGGACGGCCGCTCCCCCGTACCGCGTCCCACCTGAGGAAACACGGGCCGCGCGACCACCCGAGAGGGAGCCGGTCAGCGTACCGGTCTCCGGTAGTGGCCCCCGGGAACCCGGCATCTTGCCGGCCACCCGGGCGCTTCGATCGAAGACCGGCCGGCTGAGCAGCTCCCCGATGTCGTGGGCCCACGACGCGAAGGAGCACGACAGCACATGACCGAGACCAAACTCGGCACCGAATCCCGCACCGCCGTGATCGACAACGGGTCCTTCGGCACCCGTGAGATCACCTTCTCCACCGGTCGGCTGGCTCGCCAGGCCGCCGGTTCCGTCATCGCCCAGCTGGGCGAGACGGTGGTTCTCTCCGCCACGACCGCCGGTAAGCACCCGAAGGAGCAGTTCGACTTCTTCCCGCTGACCGTCGACGTCGAGGAGCGGATGTACGCCGCGGGCCGCATCCCCGGCTCGTTCTTCCGCCGTGAGGGCCGGCCCAGCGAGGACGCGATCCTCACCTGCCGGCTGATCGACCGGCCGCTGCGCCCGTCCTTCGTCAAGGGCCTGCGCAACGAGGTCCAGGTCGTCGAGACCATCCTGGCGCTCGACCCGCAGCACCCGTACGACGTCGTGGCGATCAACGCCGCCTCGATGTCGACCAAGCTGTCCGGCCTGCCGTTCTCCGGCCCGATCGGGGCGACCCGCGTCGCCCACATCGACGGCCAGTGGGTGGCCTTCCCGACCCTGGAGGAGCTGGCTCGCGCCACCTTCGACATGGTCGTGGCCGGCCGCACGCTGGAAGACGGCGACGTCGCGATCATGATGGTCGAGGCCGAGGCCACCCCGAACGCCGTCGCCCTCATCTCGGCCGGTGCCACCGCCCCGACCGAGGAGGTCGTCGCCAGCGGCCTGGAGGCCGCCAAGCCGGCGATCCGTGAGCTGTGCCGCGCGCAGAGCGAGCTGGCCGAGGTCGCCGCCAAGCCGGTCACCGAGTTCCCGGTCTTCCTGGACTACCAGGACGACGTCTACGACGCCGTCGCCGAGCTGGCCCGCGGTGAGGTCGCCGAGGCGGTCACCATCGCCGGCAAGGCCGACCGCGAGGAGGCCCTGGACCGGGTCAAGGCCCGGGTCGCCGAGGAGTTGGGCGCTCGGTTCGAGGGTCGGGAGAAGGAGCTCAGCGCTGCCTTCCGGTCGCTGACCAAGTCCGAGGTGCGCAACCGCGTGCTGCGCGAGCAGGTCCGCATGGACGGGCGTGGCCCGCGCGACATCCGGTCGCTGACCGCCGAGGTTGGCGTGCTGCCCCGGGTGCACGGTTCGGCGCTGTTCGAGCGGGGCGAGACCCAGATCCTGGGCGTCACCACGCTGAACATGCTCCGCATGGAGCAGATGGTGGACACGCTGTCCCCGGAGAACCGCAAGCGCTACATGCACAACTACAACTTCCCGCCGTACTCGACCGGTGAGACCGGCCGGGTCGGCTCGCCGAAGCGTCGCGAGATCGGCCACGGCGCTCTCGCCGAGCGCGCGCTGATCCCGGTGCTGCCGTCGCGCGAGGAGTTCCCGTACGCCATCCGGCAGGTGTCGGAGGCGCTCGGCTCCAACGGTTCCACCTCGATGGGTTCGGTCTGCGCCTCGACGCTGGGCCTGCTCTCCGCGGGTGTTCCGCTGAAGGCGCCGGTCGCCGGCATCGCGATGGGGCTCATCTCCGACGAGGTGGACGGCAAGACCCAGTACGTGACGCTGACCGACATCCTCGGTGCCGAGGACGCGTTCGGTGACATGGACTTCAAGGTCGCCGGCACGCCGGAGTTCGTCACCGCGCTCCAGCTCGACACCAAGCTCAACGGCATCCCGTCGGACGTGCTGGCCGCCGCGTTGCAGCAGGCGAACGAGGCCCGGCAGATCATCCTCGGCGTGATGAATGCGGCCATCGAGGCTCCGGCCGAGATGTCCGACTACGCGCCGCGGGTCACCACCGTCAAGATCCCGGTGGACAAGATCGGCATGGTGATCGGCCCGAAGGGGCAGACCATCAACGCGATCCAGGACGAGACCGGCGCCGAGATCTCCATCGAGGACGACGGCACGATCTACGTCGGCGCCACCAACGGCCCGTCGGCCCAGGCGGCCGTCGACCGGATCAACGGCATCGCCAACCCGACCCTGCCGAAGGTGGGGGAGCGGTTCCTCGGCACGGTGGTCAAGACCGCCGCGTTCGGCGCGTTCGTCTCGCTGCTGCCGGGCCGTGACGGTCTGCTGCACATCTCCAAGGTGGGCGACGGCAAGCGGGTCGACCGGGTTGAGGACTTCCTCAACGTCGGTGACCGGGTCGAGGTCGAGATCGCGGACATCGACGCCCGCGGCAAGATCTACCTCGACAAGGTCCGCCCGGAGGGCACCGAGGCTCCGGCCGCCGGTGAGGCCGCTGCTGGCGACCGGCCGGCTGGTCGGGACCGCGGCGACCGGGCTCCGCGTGACCGCGGCGACCGTGAGCGTGGCGGCGACCGTGGCGGGCGTGGCCCGGAGCGCGGCGGCGAGGGCGGCAACGGCGGCGGCGGCGAGGGTGGCGAGGGCGGCGAGCGTCCGCGTCGTCGGACCCGGCACAGCTGACCGTCGTACCCAGCATCACCCACCCCTCGTCGAACCGGGAGCAAGTCGTGAGTCGGGCCATCAGCGCGCCGTTTCCACCGGATCGACGGGGGGTGGCCCCGTCTAGGGACACCGGGGCGGGCCGCTCCGGCGGCACCGCCCGCGCGGTGACCCGGACACTCAGCGACGACCCGCTGGGCGGCACGGTACGACGTACCGTGCTGCCCAGCGGCCTGCGCGTCCTCACCGAGGCGATTCCGGCGATGCGCAGCGTCTCGTTCGGCATCTGGGTGGCGGTCGGCTCGCGCGACGAGACCGGCCCGCAGGCCGGTGCCGCGCACTTCCTCGAGCACCTGCTCTTCAAGGGCACCCACAAGCGCACCGCACTGGAGATCTCCTCGCAGATCGAGGCGGTGGGTGGTGAGACGAACGCCTTCACCACGAAGGAATACACCTGCTACTACGCCCGGGTGCTGGACGAGGACCTGCCGCTGGCGATCGACGTGATGTGCGACCTGGTCGCCGACTCGCTGTTGGAGCCGGCCGACGTCGAGACCGAGCGTGGCGTGATCCTGGAAGAGATCGCCATGCACGACGACGAGCCGGGTGACGAGGTGCACGACCTCTTCGTCCAGGCCGTCTACGGCGATCACCCGCTGGGTCGGCTGATCTCCGGCACCGCGGAGACCGTCACTCCGATGACCCGCCGGCAGATCCAGAGTTTCTACCGGGGTCGCTACACCGCGCCGCAGATCGTCATCGCCGCCGCCGGCAACCTGGACCACGCCGCGGTGGTCAAGCTGGTCCGTCAGGCCGTGCGCGGCACCCCGCTGGACAGCGACCCGGCCAGCCCGGCGCCGCACCGCGCGGCGACCCCGGCGGTACGCACCAAGCCGGCGACCACACTGGTGGAGCCGAAGGAGACCGAGCAGGCTCACGTCATCCTCGGCTGCCCCGGCATCGACCGGCTCGACGACCGGCGGTTCGCCCTCGGGGTGCTCAACAACGTGCTCGGCGGCGGCATGTCCAGCCGCCTGTTCCAGGAGATCCGCGAGCAGCGCGGCCTCGCGTACTCGGTCTACTCCTACGCCAGCCAGTACGCCGACACCGGCCTGTTCGCCGTCTACGCCGGCTGCGCCCCGGGCAAGGTGGACGAGGTGCTGGCCCTGACCCGTGCCGAGCTGGCCCGGGTGGCCGCCGACGGGTTGACCGAGGCCGAGGTGGCCCGGGGCAAGGGGATGAGCAAGGGCTCGTTCGTGCTCGGCCTGGAGGACACCGGTTCCCGGATGAGCCGGTTGGCCAAGGGCGAGCTGCTCTACGGCGATCTGATGCCTGTCGACGAGTTGCTCCGCCGGGTCGACGAGGTCAGCGTGGAGGACGTGAACGTCCTCGCCGCCGAGCTGCTCAGCCGCCCGATGTCGCTGGCGGTGGTCGGCCCGTTCGGCGCTGGCGACTTCGCGGTCTGAGGGGCTGTCACTGCCGGTCCGGCCGTAGGTGCGCGTCCCGATTGGGATAGGTTGTGCCCCGTGACTGACGAGCAGGGAAAGACCCCGGCCCAGCCGCTGCGGGTCGGCGTGTTTGGTGCGCGCGGCCGGATGGGCATCGAGGTCTGCAAGGCGGTCGACGCCGCCGACGACCTCACCCTGGCGGCTTCGATCGACCAGGGCGACAGCCGGTCTGCCGTCTCCGGCGTCGACGTGGTCGTCGACTTCACCACGCCGGACGTCGTCATGGACAACCTCCAGTGGTGCATTGAGCAGGGCATCAGCGCGGTGGTCGGCACGACCGGCTTCACCGAGCAGCGGCTGGAGCAGGTGCGCGACTGGCTGGCCGAGAAGCCCGAGGTGGGCGTGGTCATCGCCCCGAACTTCGGCATCGGCGCGGTGCTGATGATGCAGTTCGCGGCGCGCGCCGCCCGACACTTCGAGTCCGTCGAGATCATCGAGCAGCACCACCCGCGCAAGCTGGATGCCCCGAGCGGCACCGCCACGCACACCGCCCGGCAGATCGCCCAGGCCCGGGCCGAGGCCGGTCTCGGCCCGGTGCCGGACGCCACCAAGGACGAGGTGCCGGGTGCGCGCGGCGCCGACATCGACGGGGTACGCGTGCACGCGGTGCGCGCCACCGGTCTGGTCGCCCACCAGGAGGTGCTCTTCGGCGGCACCGGTGAGACGTTGACGATCCGACACGACTCGTACGACCGGGTGTCGTTCATGCCGGGTGTGCTGCTGGCCGTCCGCGCGGTGCGCAACCGCCCCGGTCTCACCGTCGGCCTGGACGCCCTGCTCGACTGACGGTCCGTTCCTCCGCCACGCGACCAGAATGCTGGTCGCCAGCCGCAGATCTTGGACACTTTCCGTTCAGCGCGAACGGAAAGTGTCCAAGATCTGAGCCCCCGGCTCGGGTAGCATCCGGCGGATGATCAATGGGGGACATCTGGACCGGGTCGGTCGACCGGTCACCCTGCGCCCGATTGACGACGACAACTGGCGGGCGGTGGCCGACGTCGCCCCGCGCGACGACCAGCGCCGGTTCGTTGCCGCGTTGGGCGCGCGTTACCTGCTGCTCAGCATGCGCTCCGAGGTGTGGAACTCGCTCGCGGTGTACGCCGACGAGACCGTCGTCGGTCACGTCATGTGGGGCGTGGACGACGACGGCTCGCACTGGATCGGCGGGATGCTCATCGACGCCGCCGAGCAGAGTCGTGGCGTGGGCCGAGCGACGGTGCAGACCCTTGCCGCCTGGCTGTCCACTCGGGAGGGCAACCCCCCGGTCCGCCTCTCCTACCACCCTGACAACACCCAGGCCGCCGCCCTCTACACGTCTTTGGGCTTCCACCCGACCGAAGCCATGGACGACGACGAGTTGATAGCAGAGCAAGTCCGCTAACCCGCCCCGCCCCGCCCCGCCCCGCCCCCCCCCCCCCCCCCCCCCCCCCCCCCCTCAATGTTTTGTGGTTGGCGTGTGCTCCGGATAAACCCCATTTTGGTGGGCCCAC
>NZ_JBEXHP010000118.1:0-16492 GCF_040607895.1 Micromonospora sp. NPDC005220 | reverse complement strand
GGTCCGGTCGACGTGCACGACGCGTTCCTGGTGATCCACCCGCTCCACCGTCCCGGCCGGCAACAGCACCTTCCGGCCGAAGACCCACGGCCCGGGGGGCGGGAGCCGAGCCGCCCGCCACCGCGCCGGGATGCGGCGTGGCGGTGACCGTGGGCTTCAGCCCAGTCGGTACGGGTAGCGCGCTGCCCTTGGCAAACTCGTCCCAGCTGACGTTCCAGGCGGTCCAGCCGTTGCCCGGATCCAGCGCCACCTCGGTGCCCTTGACCGTCACCAGGTCGCCCACCTGCGTGATCCCCATCAGCCAGTCGGCGTCTTCGTTGGAGACGTTGGTGCAGCCGTGCGAGACGTTGCTGTAGCCCTGGTCCCCCACCGACCACGGTGCGGCGTGGATGAACTCGCCGCCGTTGGTGAGCCGCTGGGCGTCCTCGACGTCGACGATGTAACCGCCATTCGGGTCGCCCATGGTGTTGAAGGTCGTGTAGTCGAACTTCTCCATGACCACCATCGTGCCGCTCGATGTCGGCGTGCTCGGCTTGCCGAGGCTGACCGGAATCTTCCGCAGCAGCTTGCCGTCCTGATAGACCGACATCTGCTTGCTGGCGTTGTCGATGTCCAGCGAGACCCGTCGGCCGATCTTCGAGGTGCCCGACCGGTCCGCGTCGCCGATGGCGTCCTTGCCGATCGGCAAGCCCTCCAGCCCGCTGCGGACGCTGATTTTCGTGCTCGGCTTCCAGAAGTCGGGCGCCCGATACTCGACCTGCTTGCCGTCGTTCAGCCATGACCAGGTGCCCGGCTGCGGCGGATCCGTCTTCACGAACAATCGCCGCTGCACGTCCGCCCGGGCCTCTTTCGGAATTGCCGGGTCAAACGTGACCACTACCGGCATCGCCGTCCCGTACGTCTGGTTCTCGGTGAAATTCAGGACACTCGTGATGGCTTGTCTGGTCGATTTCGCCATCGTCGTGAACGTCGTCTTCTGCGTGGACGTCCGACCCTTGCCACCGGTCGCGGTCACCTCCGCCGTGTACGTCCGCGAATTCTGCAACGGCTTGGCCGGCACCCAGCTCGACCCGTCCTCCCGCGGCTCGGCCGGCACCTGCGCACCCTTGTCGTCGGTCAACCGCACCGAGGTGATCTTCCCGTTCTTGACGGTGGTTCCCACCTCAGCGCTGATCGGCACGTCCCGCGAGTGGTCGCCAGGTGTCACGGTCAGCTGCGGCGGTGCCGGTTTCGCCTGTCGGGCCCCCGGCAGACGGTCGGCGGTGCACCCGGCCAGGACCAACGGTGTGGCCGCGATGGTCACCGACAGCAGCCTCAGTCGCCGCCTCAGCTCCATATTGTCCCCCCGTTCGTGGGCTTTTCCCTCTGCCCACATTTTCGCCACGAGCCGGCAGACATATGCGGCGATTCAGAAAAATCGTCGAGCAAGTTTCCGGGGAAACATTTCCCACCCATTGCCTTATGATGCGAACAGGCCCGGCAATTGCTGTTCGCGTCCGTTTCGACAGAAAGAGCGTGCGACTGCTCGTTCATCCCGTCCCCGGCCCGGTTGCGCCGGGTGCTTCCGCTTGCGGCGGCCTCGGTCGGCGAGTGACTCACCACTCCCGGTGATCCGGATCGGGTACCTCTCGGCCGCCGTGCGCCCATTCGCGGTGAGCGCACGGATCACCGCAGGCCGGGAGTCGGCGGCGCCCAAGGCGAGCCGTCAACGGGAGAGCACCCGCGGACGACGCCCATTAGACTGCCATAAATCGGACTATCCAGAGAAAGCTTCGTGAATTGGCAGAAGGTCCTCGACGGAACGTGGCCGGGCGCCGGATTTCCCGCCGTCGCGGGACTACTTTCGGCAACCCGGCCGGGCCCGCCCGGGCGGCGATTACGGTGCTTTAACGTGACCATTATTCGCATTGCCGCCGTGGCGCTCAGCGCCCTCCTGACCATGCCGGTTGTGGTGGCGGGGTCACCGACGCAGGCGGCAGCCGCGCCGGACGTGCCCTGCCCGGCCGTGAAGCCGCCGGTGCCACCGTCCGCCGTATCGCCTCCGCCACCGGTCGGTCCCGCCGATCGGGCGGTCGGCGGAGCCGCGCTGGCCACGACAGGCCTGGCCATTTCCACGGGTACGCCGATGGCGCCGGCGGTGACCGCCACCTCCTGGCTGGTGGCGGACCTCGACAGTGGCGCGGTGCTCGGCGGGTGTGGCCCGCACGAGCTCCGCACGCCGGCCAGCGTGCAGAAGATGCTGCTGTGCGCGGCCCTGATGCCCCGCCTGGACCCGGCCCAGGTGGTCGAGGTGACCCGGGCGGATCTGCAGGACCTCGATCCGGCCAGTTCGCTGATGGGGGTGGTCGAGGGCGGCCGTTACTCGATCGAGAGCCTGTGGCTGGGGCTGCTCCTCCGATCGGGCAACGACGCCGCCAACGTGCTGGCCCGCGTCAGCGGCGGCGCCGCCGGCCGGCCGGGCGGGGTGCAGGCGATGAACGACGAGGCGCACCGGCTGCGCGCGAACCAGACCCACGCAGCGACGCCCTCCGGTCTGGACGGTCCCGGTCAGTACACCAGCGCGTACGATCTGGCGCTGATCGCGCGGGCCACCTACGCCCGCGAGGACTTCCGGCGGTACGTCGCCACGCGGGTGGCCGAGATACCCGGCAAATCGGGCACCCCCGCGTTCTCCATCACCCACGACAACACCCTGCTGGACCACTACCCGGGGACGCTCGGCGGGAAGACGGGCTTCACCGACCTGGCGCGACAGACGTACGTCGGGGTGGCCGAACGTCACGGCCGGCGGCTCGCGGTGACCCTGCTCGGCGCGGAGACCGCACCGCTGGGCAGTCTGGGCGAGGCGGCAGCCCTGCTCGACTGGGGCTTCGCCCTCTCCCCCGACGCGTCCGTCGGCCGCCTGGTCACCCCTGACGACAAAAAGGCCGACCGTGCCGTGGCCGACGTCAAGGGCGACCGCCACGGTCCGACCGGGGACTCGTCACTGCTCTCCTTCCCGGTGGTCCTCGGCCTCGCCGCCGCCGTCGCGCTGGCCGTCCTGATCCTGGCGGCCTCGTGGCGGCGCAAGGCCGCACGGCGCGCATCCGCCCAGACCACGCAGAGTTTCCGATCAGCGGCCGACCGGGCCCCATCCGAACCTTAGCCGGACCAGCAGGCGCGCGAAGACTGCCAGCCCGACGCCAGCGACGAGCACCAGCGGCGGCCACTTCCGCCACGGGCGCCGGGGGCGGTCGTCGCGGACCGGACCGGAATTCTCGATGATGTCGCCGGGGTGGACGTCGGCCGTCATCCTGTCAGCGGGGCTGCCGTCGGCCGGTCGTCCCGCACATGTGAGGATGCGGCGCATGCGTGCCGTGATCTTCGATGAGTTCGGTGCCCGACCCGAGGTCCGCGACGTGCCGGACCCGGTGCCGCCGCCCGGGGGTGCCGTCATCCGGGTCGAGGCGACCGGATTGTGCCGCAGCGACTGGCACGGCTGGCAGGGGCACGACCCGGACGTCCGCCTGCCGCACGTGCCCGGCCACGAGTTTGCCGGCGTGGTCACGGCGGTCGGCACCGGTGTACGCGGCTGGCGCCCCGGCGACCGGGTCACCGTGCCGTTCGTCTGCGCGTGCGGGCAGTGCCCGTCCTGCTTCTCTGGCGACCAGCAGGTGTGTGAGCGGCAGACGCAGCCCGGCTTCACCCACTGGGGCTCGTTCGCCGAGTACGTGGCGGTGCAACACGCCGACGTCAACCTGGTCCGGCTCCCCGACGAGGTGGGCTACCCGGCCGCGGCGGCGCTCGGCTGCCGGTTCGCCACGGCGTTCCGGGCGGTGGTCGGTCAGGGGCGGGTCGCCGCAGGCGAGTGGGTGGCGGTGCACGGCTGCGGCGGCGTGGGGTTGTCGGCGGTGATGATCGCGGCGGCGTGCGGCGCGCGGGTGGTGGCGGTCGACGTTGCCCCCGGCGCACTCGAGCTGGCCCACCGTTTCGGGGCCGCGGTGTGTCTGGACGGGGCTGCCCTCACCGGACCCGGCGCGGTGGCCGCAGCCGTCCTGGAGGTGACCGGCGGCGGCGCCCACCTGTCGCTCGACGCCCTGGGCAGCCACGCCACCTGCACCGCCTCGATCGAGAGCCTGCGCCGGCGCGGGCGGCACGTGCAGGTCGGCCTCCTCCCCGCCGCCCAGGGCCGCCCGGCCCTGCCGATGGACCTGGTGATCGCGTACGAGCTGGAGCTGCGGGGCAGCCATGGCATGGCCGCGCACGCCTACCCGGAGCTGCTCCGGCTGGTCACCGCCGGCGTGCTGCGCCCCGCCGAGCTGATCACCCGCACCATCGGGCTCGCCGAAGTGCCCGACGCCCTGGCCGCGATGGACCGGGCCGCCCCCGGCGGGATGTGCATCGTCCAGCCCTGACCGGGGCGACGCTCGGTCGGCCAGGGGTACGTCCCAGGTAGGCGTAGGCCGCGGCGTAGCTTGCCGTCGCGGCGACAGGCGGCCTCGATGTCGTGTGTGTAGAGATTGACGAGCGCAACCTCGAACATACGTGCCACTGTGGGGATTCAGCCTCGATCACGGCGTCCTGGACGCCACCGGGCTGCCGGCTCACGCTGGGTCGTCGCCACCCGATGTGGCCTCCGCCTTCTCCGCCCAAGGAGACTTGTGGTCGCCGTCCCGCCGGCGGCGGTCCCGCCGGCGCTCGATCAGCGCCGCGATGAGCAACGACCCGGCGGCCACCGCGCGCCCCCAGCGGCGCAGGGCCGCCCGGACCGCCCGGACCGGCGGCGGGGGCGGTCCCGGCACCACCACCCGGTCCACGCCGGGGTACGCCAGCCGGGCGGCCTCGACCGCTTCCTCCTCCGACCTGACCGCCCGGTTGGCGGTGAGGGTCAGCCCGGCCTCGTCCCGGTAGCGCCACCGCCACACCTCCCCCACCGGCCACAGCTCGATCCGCTCCCCCGGCCGGCCCAGAACGGGGACCTCGGGTTCGTCCTCGCCGCTTGGGCGACGGGGCGCGGGACGGGCCGCCCGGCGCAGGTCGGCCCGGGTGAGTTCGCCGAGCGAGGCCGCCTCCCCGCGACACAGCGCCCGGGCGATGAAGAACGCGAGCGCACCGGTCAGGAGCGGCAGGACGAGCACCAGGACCCGGAACAGCGACAGCAGATCGTAGACCGGCACCCGGAGCAGCCGAGCGAGGATGTCGTCGCCCGCGGCCACCACGAGGACCACGAAGAAGGTCAGGGCGCCTACGCCGATGCCGAGCCGGACCGGGTGGTCCCGGGGCCGGTCGAGCAGGTGGTGCTGGCGGCGGTCGCCGGTGCGCAGCCGTTCGGCGAACGGCCACAGGTAGAGCGCGACGAAGGTCACCCCGCCGAGGACGACGCCGGGGAAGAACGGCTGCGGCACCAGGTACCCGCCGATGCGGAACTCCCACGACGGGAACAGGCGTAGCGCGCCGTCGCCCCAGGCGATGTACCAGTCTGGCTGGGCCGGTGAGGTGGACTGGGCCAGCTCGAACGGACCGTACAGCCAGACCGGGTTGATCTGGACCAGCCCGCCGAGGGCGAACAGCACCGCCAGCAGCCACAGGAAGAGGGCGAGCGAGCGTAGGGCGTACCCCGGCCAGAGCCGTGATCCGACCACGTTGTGCTCGGTCCGACCCGGGCCCGGGAACTGGGAGTGCTTCTGCCGCACCAGGATGCCCAGGTGCAGCGAGATGAGAGCGACGAGGACGGCCGGTACGAGCAGCACGTGGGCGACGAACAACCGGGGGATCATCACGTCGGAGGGGAACTCGCCGCCCAGAGCCAGCGCGGCCAGCCACGTCCCGACCAGGGGGATGGACTCCACCACCGAGGTGAGGATCCGCAGACCCAGCCCGGAGACGAGGTCGTCGGGCAGCGAGTAGCCGGTGAAGCCGTTGGCCAGGGCGAGGGTGAGCATGGTCACGCCGATCAGCCAGTTGAGCTCGCGCGGCTTGCGGAAGGCCCCGGTGAAGAAGATCCGGGCCAGGTGCATCACGATCGCCGCGACGAAGACCAGCGCCGCCCAGTGGTGGGTCTGCCGGATCAGCAGGCCGGCCCGCACGTCCCAGCTCAGCCGCACGGTGGAGGCGTACGCGGCGGAGGTGGTCGCGCCGTCCAGCGGGGCGTAGGAGCCCTGGTAGACCCGGTCGGCGGAGCTGGCGTCGAAGAAGAAGGTGAGGTAGACGCCGGTAAGGATCAGCGCGACGAACGAGTAGAGCGCGAGCTCGCCCAGCATGAACGACCAGTGGTCGGGAAAGACCTTCGCCAGTGCCCGGCGGGTGATCGGGGAGAGCCGGAGCCGGTCGTCCAGTGCCCGGGCCAGGCTATCGATGATCATGGCCGGCTCCAGAATCCCGCGCCGGGTGGCGAGGTGAAGTCGTCGGTGGCCCGGAGGAAGCCGTCCGGGCCGACCTCGATCGGCAGCCCTGGCAGCGGCCGCGCCGCGGGGCCCGCGACCGGCCGGGCACCGGCCAGCAGGTCGAACGACGACTGGTGGCAAGGGCAGAGCACCCGGCCGGTGCCCTTCAGGTAGATCCGTACCGGACAGCCGGCGTGGGTGCAGAGCACCGACCAGACGACCAGTCCGCCCAGGTGCCCACCGGCGGGCTGGCGGATGAACCGCTCAGGGTCGAGGCGGACCGCGAACGCGGGGGCATCCCCGATGTCGAGGTTTCCCTCGGGGAAGACCCCGACCAGCGTGTCGGCGGGCACGTCCGCCGGCCGCAACGGCCGTCCCTCGCCGTCGACCAGCCGGACGCCCGGCCCCCACGGGGTGTCCTTCAGCGCCCGCGCCGGGCGTTGCCGGTCCCACGGGAGCAGGGAGCGCAGCGGGAACAGCGCGGCGGCGCCGAGGGCGGTCAGCGCGAACCCGAGCGCCGCGAGCAGACCCCACCGCCGGCTCGGGCTGTCCGGCTCGTGGAACACGGCTGCGGTCATCGCCTGCTCGGCCGGGGTCGGGGTGAAACCCTCGTGCTCCTCGACGTAGCCGCCGGTCGGGATCAGCCGCCGGGACCAGACCGCGAGTCCCACCGCGAGGCCGGCGAAGGCGACCGCCAGGCACACCCCCTCCCACTGGGTGTCGCCGCCCAGCCCATACGTCACCGCGAAGCCCACCGCCCCGGCGGCGCTCACCAGGAACGCGCCGACGATCCGACGGCTCGCGGCCCGCTCGGCCCGCGACGGAGTCCGGCCCCTCACTGTCCCGCCCTCCGGCCCAGCCACCGCACGGCACCGACCAGCAGCGCGAGCACCACCACCCAGGCGAGCAGCCCCTCGGCCAGCGGACCCAGCCGGCCCAACGGCTCGCCGCCCTGGTCCAGCCGCTCGCTGCGCAGCCGCCGCACGTAGCCGGTCAGGTCGTCCACCTGCCGGTCGGTGAGCACCTGGCTCGGGAAGGCCGGCATCAGCCCAGGTCCGACCCGGAGCGCCTCGGCGACCTGGACGGCCGAAGCGTCGTACAGCGGCGGCGCGATCCAGCCGTTGGTGAGTACGGCACCCGAGCCGGTCGCCCCGTGGCAGGGCGCGCAGTTGGCGGCAAAGAGTTCCCGGCCGGACACGATGTCGCCGGGCGCGACGCGGGGGATCTGCGGGCCACCGCCGCCGAAGCTGCCCACGTGGCCGACCAGCGCCGAGATCTCCTCCGCGGAGAAGACCGGCGGCCGGCGTTCGGCCTGTGGCACCTCCTGCGACAGGGGCATCCGGCCGGTGGAGAGCTGGAAATCCACCGAGGCGGGGCCGACGCCGATCAGGGACGGTCCCCGCTGCGACCCCTGCCCCTTCGGGCCGTGGCAGCTCGCGCACTGCTCCAGGTAGAGCTGGGTCCCCAGGTCGGTGGCGGGGGTGGTGGTGGCCGGGGTCGGGGTGGCCGGGCCGGGCGCGGGCGCGAACGCCACCGGACCCACGGCGAGCACCAGGACGGACCCGGCCGCAAGAATCCGGCGCGGGTGCAGGGCGGGCAGGCTCACCTCTCGTCGTCGCCGCATCCGTCAGTCCAGGGTGTAGAGGTACGCGGCGATGTCCTGCGCGTCGATCGCGCTGACGCCCAGGTTCGGCATGGCGGTACCCGGCTCGACGGCCTGCGGGTCGGTGATCCACCGTTGCAGGTTGTCCGCGTTGTTGGGCAGCTCCCCGGCAACGTAGGAACGGGCGCCGAAGCGGGTCAACGGCGGCCCCACCAGCCCGTCGGCCCGCCCGATGCCGGGGATGGTGTGGCACGAGCCGCAACCGTACTGGGCGATCAGCTGCGCACCCCGGTCCGGCCGGCCCGCGCGGGACTCGGGCGGCGGTGGTGGCGACGTCGACGCGCAGCCGGTCGCGGCGACGACCGGCAGCGCCGCCAGCAGGGCTCCCAGAATCCAGAGACGACGGCTCATCAGTACTCCTTCAACTGGGAGGACGTCAACGCACCATCCCTTGCGTTTGCGGCGCCGGTCGCCGCGGGCCGGCCCGGGCGTGCCGCGACCAGACGGTCGGGTCGCTCCCGCTCCAGGCGCAGCAGCCAGCCCAGGAATACCGACAACGCCGCCACCAGCACGACCAGGTCCATCGGTGCCCACATCAGCAGCCCGGCGAGCTGCTGGTCGGCCAGCGGTTCGGGGCCGAGGACGCGCGCCGGATAGACCGGTTCGGGGGCGAAGGTGAGGGCCGCGCCGAGGGCGGAGGCGGGCAGCATGGTGCCGACCAACAGCAGCACCGACACTGGCGCGGGGGTGTGGTGCCGAGCCGCGCCGAGCACGGGCACCCACAGCAGCCAGGCCGCCGTCACCAGGCTCAGGTGCTCCGCGGCGTGCACGACCGGGTGGTCCACCGCGGCGACGTACGGGCCTGGCAGGTGCCACAGCCACAGGGCGGCGGTCTGCCCCGCTCCGGCCAGCAGGGCGTACCGGGCCGGGCGGCGCAGCCAGCGCAGCGGCCCGGCGGCCCGGCAGCGGGCCAACAGCCGGCGCAGCGACCGGGGCGCGGCCAGGGTCAGTGGCAGCCCCGCCGTGCCGGCCGCCAGCAGCGGGCCGGCCACCAGCACGAACAGCATGTGCTGGGTCATGTGCCCGGCGAAGGACGACTCCGCCAGCCGGTGCAGCGGCCCCTGGTCGGCCGCCAACACCACCAGCAGCCCGCCGGCGAACGCGGCCACCCGCCAACCCGACACGATCCGGCCCCGGCCCCGGCGCGCCCACAGCTCCTGCACGCCCCGGCCGTAGCCGGCCGCGATCAGACAGAGGACGGCGACGACCAGCATCGTCAGCAGGCCGTCCGCGACGTCGCTCGGGCCGGGCCCGTGGGCCCCGTAGCCGCTCACCCTTGACATGGTGGAAACACCAGCACCGCGACCCCACCGAGCACGATGATCGTGAGGAACAGCAAATTCGCCCAGAGGCCCACCACGGCGAGCATCCGGGAACGGCCGATCGCGCGGTCCTCATCGCCGGCCGACTGCGCCTGCGCGGTCCGCCGCCAGACCAGCGCGGCCACCAGTAGCGATCCCGCGGTGGCCACGGCCGGAACGACCACGGCGATGCCGACGGCCTGCCAGAGCGGCAGGCCGGAGACCCGGTCGGACCCGGCGGCGCAGGCCAGTTCGTCCAGGCTCCAGGCGGCGAGCAGGTGCACCGCCCAGGCGACGGCGCCGCCGAGCACGCCGTACCAGAGCAGCAGCCCGCCCGCCAGGCGGACCCGGGGACCGGGCTGGACGCTCATCACAGCCGCGGGGAGAGGTAGATGGTGAACAGGATGGCTACCCACACCGTGTCGACGAAGTGCCAGTAGATGGCGACGTTGCGGACCCGTTCGTGGCGGTGGGCGCCGAAGTTGCCCCTGCGCAGGGAGGCGGCGAGCAGCCAGCCGATCATGGTCAAGCCGACCAGGACGTGCAGCCCGTGGAATCCGGTGACGACGTAGAACAACGAGCCGTAGACGTTGGTGGTCATGGTGAAGTGCGCCAGGTCCTCGTGGTACTCGATGGCCAGCAGGGCCAGGAAGGACAGCCCCATCACCAGGGTCGCGGCGAGGCCGGCCCGCAGGCGCCAGCGCTGGCCACGCCGGATGCCGTGTTCGGCCCAGACCACGGGCAGGCTGCTGGGCACCAGCACCGCGGTCATCACCAGCGGGATGAGCAGCTTCGGCTTGTCGATGCCGGGGGGCGGCCACTGCGGGCCGTACTGGAAGCGGAGGTAGAAGTAGCTGCCCAGCAGGCAGGCGAAGAGGGTGGCCTCGGTGGCCACGAACATCACCATGCCCCACCAGCCGGTGGGCCGGCCGACCGGCAGTTCCGTGCTCAGCGCCTCGGCGCCGGTGGCCGCGGTCACGATGCCGCCCCGGTCCGTCATGACGCGACTCCGAGTTCCTCGTCGGGGCAGTGCGCCGGCCAGAGCCAGGCCGCGATGGTCGCCAGCACCGCCAGCGCGGCGATGATGGCGATCGGGTACCAGGCCAGCAGCATGGCGATGAAGAAGACCAGCAGCGCGCCGGCGAGTATGAGCGGTTTGAAGGTGGACTCCGGCATCTCCACCGCCCGCTCGGGGCGCGCGTCCAACTCGCTGGTGAACAGGGTGCGCCGGCCGTCGCTGAGGATCCGGTCCTCGGTCGCTCCGGAGGTGATCGACTCTGTGGTGCGCTCGTCCCAGACGGGATGCAGGCTGTGCACCCCGGGGATCACCGGGAAGTTGTACGGCTCGGGCGGTGAGGCCGCCGACCACTCCAGAGTGTCACCCTCCCACGGGTCCGCCGGCGCCGGCCGGCCCCACCGCACCGTGTGCACCACCCCGATGAGCACCAGCAGCAGGCTGACCCCGAGCAGGTAGGCCCCGACGCTGCTGATCAGGTTCCCCACATCCCAGCCCAGGTCACCACCGTATGTGTAGACCCGTCGGGGCATGCCGAACAGGCCGTACAGGTGCATGGGGAAGAACGTGACGTGCATGCCGATGAAGAACAGCCAGAAGGACCACCGCCCGAGCCGCTCGTTGTACATCCGGCCGGTCATCTTCGGCAGCCAGTAGTAGAGGCCGGCGAGCATCGGGAAGACGGCCCCGCCGACCAGCACGTAGTGGAAGTGGGCCACCACGAAGTACGAGTCGGTGACCTGCTGGTCGAATGCGGTAAGCGCGAACATGGCGCCGGTGAAGCCACCGAGCACGAAGGTCACGATGAACCCGATGACGAACAGCAGCGGCACTCGGAGCACCAGCCGGCCGAGCAGCATGGTGGCCAACCAGGCGAAGATCTGGATCCCGGAGGGGATGGTGATGACCGTGCTGGCCGCGCTGAAGAAGCTGTACGACAGTTGCGGCAGCCCGGTGGCGAACATGTGGTGCACCCAGACGCCGAACGAGATGACGGAGATCGCGACGATCGCCAGCACGATCAACGGGTAGCCCACGACCCCCCGGCGGGTGAACGCGGGCAGCACGGCGGAGACGATGCCCAGCGCCGGCATCACGATGATGTACACGTCGGGATGCCCGAAGATCCAGAACAGGTGCTGCCAGAGCAGCACGTTCCCGCCGGCGGACGGGTCGAAGAAGTGGGCGCCGAACCGGCGGTCAAGGAAGAGCAACGCGTTGTCCGCGTTCAACGCCGGCAACGCGAAGACCACCATGAACGCGGTGGCCACGATCGCCCAGACGAACAACGGCACCCGGTTGAGCGACATCCCCGGCGCGCGCAGCTTGAGCGCGGTGACGATGAAGTTGATCGCCGCCGAGGTGGTGGAGATGCCGAGGAAGAGCAGGCCGAGCGTGTAGACGTCCATGTGCAGGCCGGGGTTGTTGCGCACGTCGCTGAGCGGCGCGTACGCGAACCAGCCGTTGTTCGGCGCCGCCCCGAACGGCAGGCTCGCCCACATGAACAGCCCGGCGAAGAGGAACACCCAGTAGCCGAAGGCGTTCAGCCGCGGGAACGCCATGTCCCGGGCGCCGATCATCAACGGGACGAGGAAGTTGCCGAAGCCGAACAGCATCGGGGTGGCGAACAGGAAGATCATCGCCGTGCCGTGCATCGTGAAGAGCTGGTTGTACTCCTGCGGGGACAGGATGCCCGCCTCGGGCCTGGCGAGCTGCGTACGCATCATCAGGGCGCTGAGCCCGGCGAGGGCGAAGAAGAACCCGGCCGTGACCAGGTAGCGCCGACCGATCTTCTTGTGGTCCACGGTGGTGAACCAGGCGCGCAGCGACCGGGGCTCGTCCCAGTGCTCGGTGAGCCGGGCCAGGTCGTCCCGGCTGACGCCGGACGGTGTGCTGGTGGTCGTGGACATCGCCCCTACTCCAGTGACCGCAGGTAGACGATGAGGTCGGGCAGCCGTGCGGCGTCGACGGGCTGCGGAGGCATGGCGTTGCCCGGCTTGACGGTCTGGGAGTTGGCGATCCAGCCGCCGAGGTGCCCGGCGTCGTTGGGCACCGCGCCGGCGCCGATGCTCCACCGGGAACCTACGTTCGACAGGTCGGGCCCCACCCGCCCCTGGGCGCCGCTACCCCGGATCGAGTGGCAGGCGGCGCAGGTGCCCTGCACGAAGGTCTGCTGACCCCGCCGTTCGGCGTCGGTCCGGGGCGCCGGGGCCGGGGCGTCCAGCCGGGCCCGCCAGGCGTCGAAGTCGGCCCGGGGCTGCGCCACCACGAGGAACGCCATGTGGGCGTGCTGGGTGCCGCAGTATTCGGCGCACTGGCCACGGTAGCGACCGGCCTGGCGCGCCTCCAGCCAGGTCTCCCGGGTCTCGCCGGCGATGAGGTCCGTCTTCGGCATCAGCTGCGGCACCCAGAAGCTGTGCAGCACGTCGTCGGTCCGCAGACGTACCCTGACCCGCTCCCCCACCGGAATGTGGACCTCGTTGGCAGTGGCTCCGGAGGAGCCCGCGTAGCGCACCTCCCACCACCACTTGTGCCCGGTGACCTCCACGGTCAACGCGTCCCGGCCGGGGCCGGCACCGAGCGCGGCGAGATCCCGCAGGCCGACTCCATAGACGGCCACCAGGATGACGAACGGCAGCCCGGCTCCAGCGATCGCCACGAAACGCAGCGGCTGGCCGTGGCGCACCCGGGCGGTGCCCCGCCGGAACACCAGCGCCCAGGCGAGCAGCGCCATGACCTCGGCGAACACCGCCACGGAGATCCAAAACAGCAGCCACCAGAGGCCGTTGACCCGGGTCGCCCCGGCACCGGCGGGATTCAACGCCGACGGACTGTTGCCGGAGCAGCCGGCGAGCAGCAGCAGGCCGGACAGCAGCGGCAGCACCGGCCGGGGTCGGCGCTGCCGCCGGGCCGGGCGTGAACTGGTCTCCGCCGTCGTCTTCACCGGGGAGAACCCTAGCCGCGGGCCGCCCGACTTCATCGCTTTTATCCCGAACGCACGAGAATAGGGGTTTGAGTACCTTATGGTGGTATCCAGTCCCCACCTTCGGTCAAGCGCCTCCGGGACGAGGACAGCCGTACAGCGCCTCCGGGACACGGACAGGGAGATCATGCAAGCCTCCACAGTGGACCTGGTCGCGGACACCGCCAGAGCGGCCGCCGCGCGTCGGACGATGGCCTGGGCCGCCGGTGGGCTCGCCGTGGCGGCCACGGTGGCCGGCGGGTGGCTCGCGCCCCCCGACCAACTGCAGGGCGACGCGCAGCGGCTGATGTACCTGCACGTCCCCGCCGCCTGGGTGGCGTACGCCGCGTTCGCGGTCGTGCTCGCGGCCAGCGGGGCGTACCTGATGGGTGGTGACCTGCGCTGGGACCGGTTCGCCCGGGCGGCGGCGGAGCTGGGGGTGGTGCTCACCGCCGCCGCCATCGCCACCGGCTCCCTCTGGGGGCACCTGGTCTGGGGCACCTGGTGGGCCTGGGACCCCCGCCTGGTCAGCACGGCCCTGCTGCTGCTCGCCTACGGCGGCTACCTGGCGGTGCGCCGGACGCTGGTCGAGCGGACGGGGGCGCGCGACGGGGGTGACCACCGGGTGGCGAAGCCCGCCGCCGTCGTCGGGGCAGCCTGCTCCCTCCTCGTACCCGTGGTGCACTTCTCCGTCGTCTGGTGGCGTTCGCTACACCAGCAGGCGACGATGCTGGCGCCGCACCGACCCCCGATGGACCCCCGGATGGCCACCGCGCTGCTGCTGGCCGTGGCCGCCGCGACCCTCGCCGGCTCCTACGTCCTGCTGCACCGCGTGGTTCGCCTGGAGCGCCGCCTGGGTGTCGAGCCCTCCCCCGCCGCCGAGCGCACCCCGGTGGACGTCGGATGATGCGCCGCCGGGCGGGCCGGGTGGCCCTTCTCGCGGTGCTGCTCGCCACCGGCGGGCTGCTGGTCACCAGCGCGCTCCGCGACACCGTCACGTACTACCGGACGCCGGGCGAGCTGCTCGCCGACCCGGACGTCGCGCGGCACCGGGTCCGCCTCGGCGGCGACGTGGTGCCCGGATCGCTGCGCCACGACGGTGAGCTGGTCGTGTTCCGCCTCGCCGAGGGCAGTCACGAGATCACCGTCGAGCAGCGCGGCGCACCTCCAGAGACGTTTCGGGAGGGCACCGAGGCGATCGTCGAGGGCACCCTGTCCACCGACGGCGTGTTCCGCTCGGATCAGGTGGTGGTCCGCCACGGCAACGAGTACCGGCCGTCGTCCGCACCCGCGGCTCCCGTCGATGCTCGGTGACCTCGGCACCGCCGGGCTGGCCGTCGGGCTGGCCTGCGCGACCCTGACCGCGCTGCTCTGGCTGCGGGTAGCCCTGTTCGGCACGGCCGTGCGCACCGCCCGGATCGGCACCGCCGCCAGCCTGGCCGCCGCCGCCCTGGCCTGCGCCCTGCTGGAGACGGCGCTGCTACGGCACGATTTCAGCGTACGGTTCGTAGCCGAGAACGGTGGCCGGCACGTCCCGCTCTACCACACGGTGACCAGCCTCTGGTCCGCCCTGGACGGTTCGCTACTGCTGTGGCTGCTGGTCCTCGGCGGGTACGCGGCGCTGCTGGCCCGGCGCGCGTACCCGCCCCGGCTGCACGCGTACGCCATGGTGGTGGTCAGCGTGGTCACGCTCTTCTTCTTCGCGCTGTCCACCTTCGCCGCGAACCCGTTCCGCCCGATGAGCCCGGTCCCGGTCGACGGCCCCGGGCCGAACCCGCTGCTGCAACAGCACCCGGCCATGGGTGTGCACCCGCCACTGCTCTACGCCGGCTACCTCGGCCTGGTCGTACCGTTCGCCTTCGCGCTCGCGGCGCCGCTGGCCGGGCGGGAGGGGGCGGGCTGGGTGCGGGTGGCCCGCCCGTGGGCGCTGGTCGCATGGGCCGCACTCACCGGCGGCATCGGCCTGGGGGCCTGGTGGTCGTACGCGGTACTGGGCTGGGGTGGTTACTGGGCGTGGGACCCGGTGGAGAACGCCTCCCTGCTGCCCTGGCTGACCGCCACCGCGTTCCTGCACACCACCCTCGTACGCGGCCGGGCCGCCTGGCACAGCGCGCTGGCCTGTGCCAGCTTCCTGCTGGTACTGCTCGGCACCTTCCTCACCCGCTCCGGCGCGGTGGCCAGCGTGCACGCCTTCACCGACTCGCCGCTCGGCCCGATGCTGCTCGGCTTCGTGCTGCTGGCGGTGCTCGCGTCGACCGTCCTGACCGGCCGTCGGGCTCCCGAGCCGGCCCGTCCTGGGCGCCCACCGGCGCTGTCCCGCCCCACCCTCGCGCTGGTCAACGGCGTACTCCTGGTGACCATCGCCGCGGTGGTGCTGATCGGCACGATCCTGCCGCTGCTGTCCGCCCCGGTCAACGGCACGCGCGCCTCGGTGGGGCCCGCCTACTACCAGCGGACCGCGGTGCCGCTGGCGGTCGTGGTGCTCCTGGTGATGGGCGTAGCGCCCGTGCTGCGGGTCGGCGACCGCTCGGCGGCGCTGCGGCGGCTCGCCGTTCCCGCCGGCGCCGGCCTGGGCACCGTGGCCCTGGTCGGCCTGCTCAGCCGGCCCGGCCTGGCCGCGCTCACCGCGTTCGGTGCGGCGGGATTCGTCCTCACCGGCCTGACCGGGGAGGCGGCCCACCGGCTGCGGCGGTCCGGCCCGCACCGGCGACCCGGCCGGCTCGGCGGGCTGGCCGCACACGCCGGGCTCGCCCTCGTCGCGGTCGGCGTGGCCGGATCGTCGGCGTACGCCCGGGACGCGGAACGGACGCTGCGGGTCGGCGAGACCCTGCGAGTCGGCGACGTCGCGGTCCGCCTGGACGGCGTGGATCGCACCGGCGACAAGGAACCCATGACGGTGCGGGCCCGGCTGGCGGTCACCGCATCGGGCCGGGCCGCTCCGGCGCTGACCCCGGCACTGCGCTACCACCCGGCCCGGGACACCGCCGTCACCGTGCCCGCGATCCGCACCGGCCTGCTGGGCGACACGTACGTCACGCTGATCGCCGTCGCCGCGGACAGCGGCAGCGCCACCGTACGGCTGGCGGTGAACCCGCTGGTCGGCCTGCTCTGGGCCGGCGGCGCGTTGACCGCCGCCGGCGGGTTGCTCGCGGCCGCCGCCACCGCCCGCTCGCGGACCCGCCCGGCCGG
>NZ_JBEXHP010000117.1:0-16522 GCF_040607895.1 Micromonospora sp. NPDC005220 | reverse complement strand
GCCGCGGCGGCCGTCAGGTCGTTGGACTCGGCCGCGGAGAGCAGCCGCTCCTCGGCGGCGGCGCGCACCACCCCGGGGGCGCTCCACCGCATGCCCAGGTCGCCCTCCACGGTGCGGGCCCGCCACAGACTGCCGGCGACCTCCCGGCCCGGCCCGGTGGCCCGCTCATCGGGCGTGAGCACCGAGTACACGTCGGTGGTGGCCCCACCCACGTCGACCACGGCAAGGTCACCGCCGACGGTGTCGGCGAGCACCTCCACACCGGTGAGCACCGCGTCGGGGGTGGCCGCCCGCACCAGCCGCGCGAACCGGGCGCCTCTGGACAGTCGTTTACCGCCGATGACGTGGCGCAGGAACACCGCGCGGATCGCCGCCCGCGCCGACGCCGGGGCGAGCACCCCGATGCGCGGCAGGACGTTCTCCGCGTCGGTGACCGGCACCCCGGCGTCGCGCAGCAGCCCGGTCAGCGGTGCGCGGACGTCGGCGTTGCCCGCGTACACCACGGGTCTGCGCCACCGGGCGCGGGCCAGCCGGGTGGCGTTGTGGGTGATCGTGTCGGCGTCGCCGCCGTCGGTGCCGCCGACGAGCAGCACCACGTCCGGTCGGGCCGCCCGCAACGCGGTCAGGTCGGCCGCACCGAGCCGACCGGCCGCGACGTGCACCACGTGCGCTCCGGCGGACAACCCGACCCGCCGGCCGGCCTGCGCGGTGACCAGCGGCTCGTAGCCGATCACGGCCAGCCGCAACCCACCGCCGGCCGACGAGCACACGTACCACGGCACGTCCTGCACCCGGAGCCCGGCGGTGGCCGCCGCGACCGCGGCGTCCAGGCCGTGCAGCACGTCGGTGCCCACCGTGGTGGGCGCCGCCGCCGCGCCGACGAGCGCACCGGCGGCCAGGTCCACCACCGCCACCTTCGTGTACGTGGAGCCGACGTCGGCGCAGACCGCCAGGGTCACGGCGCGGGGACGACCACGGTGCCGGTCGCGGTGACCGCCACGATCGGCGGGTCGAGGACCTCGGCGGCGGACGCGGAGCGGTCCGGGCGGCCCCGGCACACCACCGCGCAGCTCAACTCCAGGGTGCGGCTGCGGGTGCCCACCCGCGACACCTGCGCGGTCACCTGCACCACGTCCCCGGCGTGAATGGGGGCGTGGAACCGCACGTCGGAGTACCCGGCGAACAGGCCCTCGTCACCGTCGGTGTGGATGCACACCTCGGTGGCGACGTCGCCGAACAACCCGAGCGCGTACGCCCCGTCGACCAGGTTGCCGGCGTAGTGGGCGTGCGAGTACGGCACATACCGCCGGTGCGTCACCGTCAACCCGAGCCGTGCGTCGGTCATGCCATCGCCTTCCGTTGCGTGATCAGGGCGTGCACGAGGTAGCTGGCCACCTCGCCGGGCGTGGTGCCCCGACCGAAGATCCGGTCCACGCCCAACTCGTCGGTCATCGTCTCGTCGAACCGGGGACCACCGACGATCAGCAGCGGCCGTTTGCCCGCCGGCATCGCCTCCCGGAACGCCGCGGACATCTCCCGGGTGTTGTGCAGGTGCGCGTCGCGTTGGGTGACCACCTGCGACACGAGCACCGCGTCGGCCTTCTCCGCCCGGGCGGTCTCCACCAGCTCCGGGACGCTGACCTGCGCGCCCATGTTGGTGACCTTCAACTCCCGGTAGTACTCCAGGCCCTTCTCCCCCGCGATGCCCTTGACGTTGAGGATCGCGTCGATGCCCACGGTGTGCGCGTCGGTGCCGATACACGCCCCGACCACTGACAGCTTGCGCCGCAACCGCTGCTTGATCACCGTGTTGACGTCCTTCGCCGACAGCAGCGCGAAGTCCCGCTCCACCACCTGCACGGCGCCCAGGTCGACCAGGTGGTTCACCCGCCCGTAGACGACGAAGAACGTGAACCCGTCGCCCATCGGCTTGGCGTGCACCACCATCGCCGGGTCGATGCCCATCTTGTTCGCCAACTGCACCGCCGCGCCCTCGGCGCGCTTGTCGTGGGCCACCGGCAGGGTGAACGACACCTGCACCATCCCGTCACCGGTGGTGTCCCCGTACGGACGAACGATCGCCTTACTCACGACCCGCCTCCAGAATGTCGGTGGCCGGGTTGCAGTAGTCGGCCTCGTGCGCGGCGACCCCGTCCAGGCCCTTACCGCGGTCCGCGGGCCGCTTCATGATCCCGAAGGTGCCCTCGGCGATCGCGGTGAGCAGCGTCTGCTCCCCGATGCGGTCCAGCAGATCGAGGGCCTCACCGAGGACCTGGTTGGCGCGGCGGCGGATGAACCCGCCCGGCGCCGGCACGAAGTCCTCGTGCAGCCCACCGGCCGCACCCAGCACGTAGCGCACGTTCTGCAGGGCGATGTCCCGGTCGGACAACCACGGCGTCACCACCGCCTCGGTCATCATCCCCACCAGCAGGATGCCCTGACCGGTCAGCGCCCCGGCCAGGTTGAAGAACCCGTCGAGCAGGTTGCCCCGGAACACGTCACCGGTCATGTGCTTCGTCGGCGGCATCCACTTCAACGGCGCGTCCGGGAACAGCTCCCGGGCCAGCAGGGCGTGCGCCAACTCCAGGCGGAACGACTCCGGCACCTCCGGGTTGATCTCGAACGCGTGCCCCAGCCCCAACTGCCAGTCCGCCAACCCCGCCTCGTGCGCGAAGAACTCGTTGAGCAGCTGCGACACCGTCACCGTGTGCGCCTCGTCGACCGCGTCGGCGGTGGTCAGGTAGTTGTCCTCACCGGTGTTGATGATGATCCCGGCGCGGGCGTGCACCTGCCGGGAGAACCGCTGGTCGACGAACGTGCGCACCGGGTTGATGTCGCGGAACAAAATCCCGTACATCGAGTCGTTCAACATCATGTCCAGGCGTTCCAGCCCGGCCAGCGTCGCCATCTCCGGCATGCACAACCCGGACGCGTAGTTGGTCAACCGCACGTAGCGGCCCACCTCCTTCGACGACTCGTCCAACGCCGCGCGCATCAGCCGGAAGTTCTCCTGGGTGGCGTACGTGCCGGCGAACCCCTCCCGGGTCGCGCCCTCGGGCACGTAGTCCAGCAACGACTGCCCGGTGGAGCGGATCACCGCGATCACGTCCGCGCCCGCCCGCGCGGCCGCCTGCGCCTGCGGAATGTCCTCGTAGATGTCGCCCGTCGCGACGATCAGGTAGATCCACGGCCGCTGCTTCGGGTCACCGTGCCGCTTGACGAGGCGCTCGCGCTCCGCGCGCCGCCGGTCGATCCGCCGGATACCCGCGCCGACCGCCTTGCGGGCCGCCGACCGGGCCGCCGTCGCCGACCGACCGCTGGGCAGCGCGAACCGCACCGACCCGGCGGCGGCCTTCTGCGCCAGCAACGTCACATCCGTGATCCCCTCGCGAGCGAGGGCGTCGAACACCGGCACCGCCACCCCGTGACCCAACCCCACGTCCGCGACGACCGCGTCCACGAGCCGGTTCACCCACGGAATGCCGTCCGGGTCGGCGCCGCTCACCCCGGCCAACCGCAGCACCGCCCGCTCCACCGACACCGTGGTGTGGCTGCGCGCCAGGTCCACCACCGGCTGCCCGGCCCGACGCGCCAACTCCCGCGCCCGCGCCACCAGCACCGGATCAAGATCAAGCTTGCCGGTCACGCCGCCGCCCCCGCCACACCGCTCATCCGCTCGTTCACGACGACCCTTCCTCGTAGATGACCTCACCGCGCAGCACCAGGCGCCGGCACACCGGCAGCGGCGTCGGATCGTCCGGACCCCGCAGCTCCGGGTCCTCGGCCAGCAACACCGGCAGACCCCGCTCCACCCCCGCCGGCGTCGACCACACCGCGAACGTCGCCGGCGCCCCCAACGCCAAGACCCCCTCGACGTCCAGGTGCACCGCCCGCCACCCGCCCCGGGTGTGCGCCGCGAACGCCGAACGCACACCCATCCGCTGCGCCGGGTTGTGGTGCGCCGCCGCCGCCCGCACCGACCCCCACGGGTCCAGCGGCGTCACCGGCGAATCCGACCCGAACGCCAACGCCACCCCCACCGAGTGCATCGCACCCATCGGGTTCGACTCCAACGACCGGTCCAACCCCAACCGCGCCTCGTACATCCGACCCGCGCCACCCCACAACCGGTCGAACGCCGGCTGCATGCTCGCCACCACCCCGTACTCCACGAACCGCGCGATCATCGCCTTGTTCATGATCTCCGCGTGCTCGATGCGGTGCCGGGCCGCCCGCAACCGCTCCACACCCACCGCCCGCGCCGCCGCGGCGAAACCGTCGAGGACCGTGCCGATCGCCGCGTCACCGATCGCGTGGAACCCGCCCTGCATGCCGTGCGCCGCGCAGTCCAGCAGGTGATCACGCACCTGCTCGGTCGACAGGTACCCGTGCCCGCAACCGTCACCGTCGCCGTACGGCTGCGACACGTGCGCCGTACGCGAACCCAACGCCCCGTCGGCGAACAGGTCCCCACCGGCGCCGACCGCGCCCAACTCCCGGGCCCGCGCCGCGCCACCGAGCTCACCCCAGTACCCGTACACCTCCGGCACCCCCGCGCCGGAGATGCCCAGCAGGCCGGTGAAGTCCTCCTCGTCGGAGATCTCCGGGCCGCCGCACTCGTGCACCGCCGCGATCCCCAACGACGCCGCGTGCGCCAGGGCCACCCGCTGCGCCGCGACCCGCTGCGCCCGACTCACCGACCCCTGCGCCGCCGCCCGCACCACATGATGCGCATCGCGGCGCAGCCAACCCGAGGGGTCGTACCCGGCCGCCTGCGCCGCCTGCGGGCACGCCGCCAGCAACGCCGACGACACCAACGCCGAGTGGATCGACGCCTGCGACAGGTACACCCGCCGGCCACCGGCCGCCCGGTCCAGCGCCGCCGCGTCGGGCAACGCCTTGTCCGACCAGCCCGACTCGTCCCACCCGTGCCCCAGCACCACCGCGTCCGCCGGCAACCCCGCCGCGAAGGCCGCCACCGCGTCGAGCAGCTGCCCCGCCGAGCGCACCTCGGACAACTCCAGCCCGGACAACGCCAACCCGGTGTCGGTGGCGTGCACGTGCGCGTCGACGAACGCGGGCGTCACCAGAGCGCCGCCCAGGTCCACCACCCGGTCGGCCGGCGGCGCGTCACCGTCGGTCCCCAACCAGGCAATCCGCCCACCGGACACCAGCAGCGCGGTCGCGCTCGGGTCGGCGGGGCAGTGCAGCACGCCGCCGCGATACAACGTCGAGGGGTTCGTCATGACCTCAGTCTGCCGCGACCCGCGCCGCGAACAGCTGACGCACCCCCGGCTCGGCGCGCAGCAGCCCCAACGCCAACTCCGCGTGCCCCGGCACGTACCCGTTGCCGACCAGCATCGTCACGTCCGCCGCCAACCCCTCCGCGCCCAACGCGGCCGCGGAGAAGCTCGTCGCCATCGAGAAGAAGATCACTGTGCCGCCGTCCGCGGTGGCCAGCACCGCCCCGTGCTCACACCCCGGCACGTCCACGCAGACCACCGTCACGTCCGCCGGCGCACCCAGCGCCGTGGTCACCGCCGTGGACAACCCCACCGGGTCGCGCGCGTCGGCCAACGCCACCACCGACGCCAACCCGGCGGCCGTCAGCGCGTCCCGCTCCGCCGCCACCGGAACCACCCCGACGGTACGCGCGGCACCCGCCCGCCGCGCCGCCGCGAGAGACAGCGACCCGCTCTTACCGGCCCCGCCGATCACCGCGACCCGCACCGGCGTCGGATCACCGGTACGCCGACGCTCCTCGACGTAGCGCGACACCACCCGTGCGGTCAGCGCGGGCGCCCCGCACACGTCCAGCACGGCGAGGGACAACTGCGGGTCCTCGTCCTCGGGCAGCACCGCCGCGATGGACCGCGCGAACAGGATCGCCCACCCGTCACAGGGCACCTGCTCGCTGCGCCCGTCCCAGCGGGCCAACCCGTCGGTGATCACCAGCGGCGTCAACGTCAACGACACCAGGGTGGCGACCCGCTCCCCCGCCTTGAGCCCCAGCGGGGACCGCCGACCGGCCTCCTCGACAGTGCCGATCAGCATCCCACCCGACCCGGTCACCGGGTTCTGCATCTTCCCCCGGGTCGCGATGATCTCCAGCACCTCGGCGCGGACCGCGTCACCGTTGCCGCCGTGCTTCTCCGACAGCTGCCGGAAGCTCGCCGCGTCCAGGTTGAGCCGCTGCACCCGGATCCGCACCTCGTTCGGCGCGATCGCCGCCGACGTGTCCAGCCGCCAAGCCGCCTGCGGCAGCACCCCCGCCGGTTGCACGACGCGGTGCAGTCCCACCGGTGACGTCACGCCGACCTCCCCTGTCCAGCCGCCCGAAGCCCCGATCAAGGCTCGCGTAACGGGAAAACTTACGGCAGACTAGTTTCTGTACCGAATATTTTCCAGTAGCCTTCGGGCTTCGATGATCAGCCGCACCACCGAGGAGGGGCCGTGACCCACACCATCCCGCACCCCAGTCACGCCCCGGTCGCCGCACCGACCGCCGGGCAGCCCTACGAATACCACCGCCGCCCCCTGGTCGAACCCGACTGGACCCGCTTCCCCGGCTGGCGCCACGTCACCCGCGACCAGTGGGAATCCGCCCAGTGGCAGCGCGTCAACTGCGTCAAGAACATCAAGCAACTCCGCGCCGTCTTCGGCGACCTGATCGACGAAACCTTCTACGCCGATCTCGAGGCCGACCAGAAGGCCCTGGCCACCATGTCCATGCTGGTGCCACCCCAAATGATCAACACGATGGTGCCGTTCGCGCCGCTGACCACCGAGGCGCTGCTCGCCGACCCCATCCGCCGCTACATGATCCCGGTCGCCTCCGACCGACGCACCGACTGGCCCTCACACCCCTACGCCAGCCGCGACAGCCTCCACGAGCACGACATGTGGGTCGCCGAAGGCCTCACCCACCGCTACCCCACCAAGGTCCTCGCCGAACTGCTCTCCACCTGCCCCCAGTACTGCGGGCACTGCACCCGCATGGACCTGGTCGGCAACTCCACCCCCGCCGTCGACAAGCTCAAACTCACCCTCAAGCCCGTCGACCGCTACGACGCCCACATCGCCTACCTCAAAGCCCACGCCGGCGTCCGCGACGTGGTCGTCTCCGGCGGCGACGTGGCCAACGTCCCCTGGCGCAACCTCGAGTCGTACCTCATGCGGCTGCTGGAACTGGAGACGGTCCGCGACATCCGACTCGCCACCAAGGCCCTCATGGGCCTGCCCCAGCACTGGCTGCAACCCGACGTCGTCGAAGGCCTCGAACGCGTCGCCCGCACCGCCGCCCGCCGCGGCGTCAACCTCGCCATCCACACCCACGTCAACCACGCCCAGTCGCTCACCCCACTGGTCGCCAAGGCCGCCCAGACCGCCCTCGACGTCGGCGTCCGCGACGTCCGCAACCAGGGCGTGCTCATGCGTGGCGTCAACGCCACCACCCCGGAACTGCTCGACCTCTGCTTCGCACTCCAGGGCGAAGCCGGGATCCTGCCGTACTACTTCTACATGTGCGACATGATCCCCAACGCCGAACACTGGCGGGTCCCGGTCTGGCACGCCCAGCAACTCCAGCACGACATCATGGGCTACCTCCCCGGCTACGCCACCCCACGGATCGTCTGCGACGTCCCCTTCGTCGGCAAGCGCTGGGTGCACATGCTCACCGACTACGACCGTGAGCGCGGCATCTCCTACTGGACCAAGAACTACCGCACCTCCATCGAATCCGCCGACCTGGAGGCGCTCAACAAGCGCTACGCCTACTACGACCCGATCGACACCCTGCCCGCCGACGGCCAGCAGTGGTGGAACGACCACCGCGACGACTGACCCACCGACGGCGGCACCCCCGGGCAATCTCCCCGGGGGTGCCGCCGTTCCCGTCACCGGCAGCCCAGACCCTCGACGTATCCGGGCCGCACCGTCCCGGCCGCGACCTCGTCGGCGTACTCCCAGAACACCTCCGGCCAGTCACCGACCCTGTCCATGTCCCGCAGCACCCGCCACCCGCGGCTACCACGCAGCGCCTCGACGGCCCGCCGCACCCCGGCCTCGTCCCCGCTCGCCCGCGCCCGCTGCCACTCCGCGATCCACCCACAACCCACCCGGGACATCACCCCCACGCCGAACTGGTACGAGTCACTCACCCCGATCTCGTCCAGCGCCGCGACATCGAACCCCGGCGGCAGCGACACGTCGACGAGCACCCTCGCCGCCCGCTCCCGCACCGGCATGACCATCTCCGCCGGAAGCACAGCCAACCACGTCCGCGCGTCCACCCGAACGATGTCCGCGAGAACCCGGTCCACGTCCTTACGCGACCAGTTCCCGGAGGTCTTCATCTCCACGACCACGTTGTCGCGGGGACGCAACAGCACAGTGAAATCACCGCTGAGACTCTGGAACAGATCAGCCGGCCAACCGTCCACCCGCACCGACTTCGCCGGACCGTCAACGAGCTGACCGGAATACCGATCCGCGTACACGTACGCCGGATACCAGTTCATCTCCAACTCCCGCCCACCCCGGCGAAAGCGGACCATGCCCTGCTCCTCGGCGAACCCGTACAGGGCCGCCACCGTCCAACCGGCCCGGTCGATCAACAACCGCGGGTTCCTCTGCGCCGCCTCCATCGCCAACGGCGAAAAGACGACCCCCGCACCCGCGCTGACGATCGGAGAGACCCCACCGCCCTCGGCCTGCCCCCGCACCACCACGGACACCGGCACGACGCTCACCAGCACGGCCGCCGCCGTCACAACGCCCGCGAAACGGCGCACCCACAGCCGCCGCCGCGGCATCCCGACAGCACGCCGGACCAACGACTCGGACATGATCTCCTCCAGGAGTGCCTGCTTCACCCCTGCGAGGTCGCCGACGACACCGAGCCCACCCGGGTCGGCATCCCGAACCAGCCGGTCGACGCGCTCCTCCGTGGTCATCAGTCCTCCTTGCGGGTGGATGCGGTCAGCACGTCGAGTACATGTCCGGGCGGCCCCGGGTCGTCACCGACCAACCCCCGCAACCTCGTCCGCGCCCGCGACAGCCTGGTCCGGACCGCCGCCGGAGACACCCCCAGCACCGCGGCCACCTCGTGCGGCTGCAGCCCCTCCCACACGGTGAGCATCAGCACCTCCCGGTCCACCTCGACCAGACCCGCCAACGCCGCCCGCACGGCAAGACGCTCCGCCACCTCACTCCCCGGATCGGCGACCGACGCGCCAATCTGCTGCCGTAACCGCTCACCGAGGCGCTGCCGGCGAACGCCACCGCGGTGATGATTCGCCAGCACCCGCCGCGCCACCCCGTACAGCCACAGCCGGGCCGCACCGGCAACCGGAATGTCCCGCCGGCGACGCCACGCCACCAGGAAGGTCTCGGCGACCACGTCGGCCGCGTCCTCCGGATGCGCGACCCGCCGCAACGCGTACGCCAACAGCGACTCGAAATCCTCGGCGTAGACCCGCCGGAAGCGGTCCTCGTCCTGCTCTGTCCCGGAGCTCACACCCACTCCATGTCCGGCGCGACCGCTACCGTGACAGGCCACACCGGTCAGGCCCGGCGGCTGAGCCTCAGCCGCCGGCCAGCACCTCGGACAACGGCGCCGGCGCCAGCCCCCGCTTCCGCAACCCGGCAAGAATGTGCGGCAACGCCTCATCGGTCATCGCCGCGTTCGCCTCGGTCACATGCATGATCACCACGGACCCGGGGCGGACGTGGTCCAACACCGCCCGCACCAGCGGCTTCCACGCCGTCGCGAACGGATCGCCGCTGACCACGTCCCCGTCGACCACCGTCACGCCCAGCGGCGCCAACGCGTCCAGCGTCGCCGCGTCATGGCAGAGCCCTGGAAAGCGGAAGTACCGGGTCTGCCGACCCCCGTACGGCTTGATCACCTCGAAGGTCTTCGCCACGTCCCCGGCCAGCTCGTCGACAGGCAGCGAGGGCAGGTCGTAGCAGTCCCTGGTGAACGCCGCGTGCCCGTAGGTGTGGTTGGCCAACTCGAAGCGCGGATTACCGGCGATCCGCCGGGTCACGTCCGGATACCGCTGCACCCACTTACCGGTCAGGAAGAACGTCGCCGGCACCCGCTCCCGCTCCAGCAGGTCGAGGATGCGCAGGTTGGCGTACGACTTCACCCGGCCGGCCCGCAGGTTGGCCAACATCGCGTCGGTCATGTCCGCGTCGAAGGTCAACGCGACCTTGTCACCGGTCCGCGGCCCGTGGTCCACCACCGGCGCCCGGGTCCCGGTCGGCGTCGCGCCCGGCACCGAAGAGACCGCCGGCGGCGACGGGACACCGGCCGACGGCACGGCCGGGTCGACACCTGGGGACGGCGCCCCGGAAGAGGCACCGACCGACGGCGCGACGGACGGCGTGGAGGGGCTCGACGAGGCGGACGAGCCGACGAAGACCGGCTGGTCCGGCGGCGGCACCCGAGACGCCGTACACGCGGCACCGCCGACAACGGCCACCACCGCGAGTACGCCACACCACAACGGACGAAGCCGAGCGCGAATCACGCGGCCGATCATCCCAAACGCGAACCACCCTCATCGCCCCGCCCGCCCCCAGCCCCGATCTTGCACTTCCGGACGTCGGATTGAGCGGGATGCCCCATGTTCCGCAACAGAAAGTGCAAGATCGGCGCTGGTGGGGCGCGGGGGGCGCGCGGGTCAGGCGGATCCCCCGCGCGGGGCGTACATGATGACGGCCACGCCGAGCAGGCAGAGCGCAGCGCCGGTCAGGTCCCACCGGTCCGGGCGGAAGCCGTCCACCACCATCGCCCAGCCCAACGACCCGGCCACGAACACCCCGCCGTACGCGGCCAGGATCCGGCCGAAGTTCGGGTCCGGCTGGAACGTCGCGACGAAGCCGTAGCAGCCCAGCGCGACCACCCCGGCCGCGATCCACCACAGCCCGCGTTGCTCCCGCCAGCCCTGCCACACCAGCCAGGCGCCGCCGATCTCGGCCAACGCGGCCAGCACAAACAACACCAGGGAACGCAGCACAGTCACCGGCCGACACTAACCGCAGCACACGGCGGGTCCCCGGGCGGTCGTGCCGCCCGGGGACCCGCACACCGCCCAGGTCACTTCGTGAACGAATCCTTCACGTTGCGACCGGCCTCCTTCATGTTCTGACCGGCCTGCTTGGCGCGCGCGTCGCTCTGCTGGCTGGCCCCCTCGCCACGCATCCGCTCGTTGTCGGTCATGTCGCCGACGCGCTCCCGCGCGGCGCCGGCCATCTGCTCAACCTTGTTCTTTGCCTTCTCGGTGAAGCTCATCGCGCCTCCTCGGTCTGGCGGTTGTCCTGGCTCGTGTGCCCGGTCTCCGGGTGCTGAAACCGGTGGTGCCGGGCGGCACACCCGGTAAGGCGTCCTAGGAAGATAGGTTGTGAGAGGGTCGCCTGTCGGCCCGGTTCCCGATGGTTAACTGACCGCATGGGAGAGCTCCTGCTGATCCGGCACGGCGAGACCACCTGGAGCGCCAGCCAGCGGCACACCTCGTACACCGACCTGGAGCTGACCCCCGACGGCGAGCGACAGGCCCGCACCCTGGCCGCGTTCCTGGCCGGCCGGCGCTTCGTCACCGTGCTGGCCAGCCCCCGCTCCCGGGCGCTGCGCACCGCGCAGCTGGCCGGCCTCACCGTCGACGCCGTCGACGAGGACCTCAGCGAGTGGAACTACGGCAAGTACGAGGGCCGCACCACCGTCGACATCCACGACGACGATCCGCACTGGAACATCTGGGCCGACGGCTGCCCCGGCGGGGAGTCCCCCGCGCAGGTGGGTGAACGGCTCGACCGGGTGCTGGCCCGGGTCACCCCGCTGCTCGACCGTGGCACCGTCGCTCTGGTCGGGCACGCGCACAGCCTGCGGGTGCTCGGCGCCCGCTGGATCGGTCTGCCCCCGTCCGCCGGTGGGCGGCTACGCCTGGACACCGCCACGGTCAGCGCGCTCGGTCACGAACACGGCCGGCAGGTCATCCTGCGGTGGAACCAGCCGGCTCCTCCGGCACCCGGGACCGCGACCGACTCGGTGCCGCCGCGCTGATCTTCGGCGGCCGGTTCTCGTACGGGGTGGACAACACCACAGTCGTCCGGGTGGTGACGTTCGCCGAGGTACGGATCTCCTGGAGCACCCGCTCCAGGTCGGTGGGGCTGGCCACCCGCACCAGCAGCAGGTAGAAGTCCTCCCCCGCCACCGAGTAGCAGGAGTCGATCTCCGGCAGGTGGGCCAGTCGCTCCGGCGCGTCGTCCGGCTGCGACGGATCGAACGGCCGGATCGCCACGAACGCGGTCAGCGGCAGGTCCAGCGCCTCGAACGACACCCGGGCGGCGTACCCCTTGATCACCCCGCGCTGCTCCAGCCGGCGGACCCGCTGGTGCACGGCGGACACCGACAGCCCCACCCGCTCGGCCAGGTCGGTGTACGACAGTCGGCCGTCGGCGGTCAGCGCGGCGACGATAGCGCGGTCGATCTCCTCCACGGCGTGCAACCTACCGGGAAAACCGCCGCGCGGCGACGAGGTACCCGAGTGGCGGGCCGCGACGGGCCGTGACGCACCCACCGCAGCCGCACCGCCACGTACGGTCGTCAGTCCTTCGCGAGGGCCCGGGAGATGACCATCCGCTGGATCTGGTTGGTGCCCTCCACGATCTGCAACACCTTCGCCTCGCGCATGTACCGCTCCACCGGGTGGTCGGCCACGTAACCCGCGCCGCCGAGCACCTGCACCGCGTCGGTGGTCACCCGCATCGCCATGTCGGTGGCGAAGAGCTTCGCCTTGGCCGCCTCGATCGCGTACGGGCGGCCGGCGTCGCGCAGCCGGGCCGCCGCCAGGGTCAGCGCGCGGGCGGCGGCGATCTGGGTGGCCGCGTCGGCGAGGAGGAACCCCAGCCCCTGGAAGTCGATGATGGAGCGCCCGAACTGCTGCCGTTCCCGGGCGTAGGAGACCGCGTAGTCCAGGGCCGCCTGGGCCAGCCCGACCGCGCAGGCCGCGATGCCCAGCCGGCCGGAGTCCAACGCGGACATCGCGATCGTGAAGCCCACCCCCTCGCCGCCGATCAGCCGGTCCGCCGGCACCCGCGCCTCGTCGAAGGCGATCTGCGCCACCGGGGAGGCGCGCAGCCCCATCGTCCGCTCGGCCGCCTGCGGGGTGATGCCGGCCGTGCCCGCGTCGACGAGCAGGCAGGAGATCCCCTTCGGCCCGGGCCCACCGGTGCGGCAGAAGACGTTGTAGAAGTCGGCCGTCCGGGCGTGGGTGATCCACGCCTTGGTGCCGGAGAGCAGGTACGCGTCACCGTCACGATCCGCCCGGGTGGTCAGCGCCGCCGCGTCCGAGCCACCCTGCGGCTCGGAGAGGCAGTACGCGCCCAGCAGCTCGCCACCGAGCATGTCCGGCAGCACCTTGCGCTGCTCGTCGGTGCCGAACGCGGCCACCGGGTAGCAGGACAGGGTGTGCACGCTGACCGCCTCGGCGACCGCGAGCCAGCGGCTGGCCAGGATCTCCAGCACCTGCAGATACACCTCGTACGGCTGCGCCGCGCCGCCGTACTCCTCGGGGTAGGGCAGGCCGAGCAGCCCGGCCCGGCCCAGCGTCCGCAGCACCTCGCGGGGGAACTCGGCGCGTTCCTCGAAGGCCGCCGCCTTCGGCGCGAGCTCGCGGTCGGCGAGCTCGGTGGCGAGACCCAGCAGGTCGTGGGCCTCGTCGGTGGGGAGGATCCGGTCGACAGTCATAGTGCGATGAGCTCCGTGGGGGTGGTGTTGAGCCGTTGCACGCCGTCCGTTGTGCAGACGACGATGTCCTCGATGCGGGCGCCGTGCCGGCCCGCCAGGTAGATGCCCGGTTCGATGGAGAAGGCCATCCCGGCCTCCAGGGGCCGGTCGTTGCCGGCCACCAGGTACGGCTCCTCGTGACCGTCGAGACCGATGCCGTGGCCGGTGCGGTGCAGGAACGCCGGGCCGTAGCCGGCGGCGGCGATCGGCGCCCGGGCCGCGGCGTCGGCCGCCGCGCCGGTGATGCCGGGCCGCACCGCCTCGACGGCGGCGCGCTGGGCGTCGCGCAGCACCTCGTAGTAGTCCAGGAAGTCGGCCGGCGCCGGACCACCCACCAGATAGGTGCGGGTGCAGTCGGACCGGTAGCCCGACGGCATCGTGCCGCCGATGTCGACCACCACCGGCTCGCCGGCGCCGATCGGCCGGTCCGAGGTGCCGTGGTGCGGGCTGGCGCCGTTCGGCCCGGCCGCCACGATGACGAAGTCCACGCTGACGTGCCCGGCGGCGCGGATCGCCGCGGCGATGTCGGTGGCCACCTCGGTCTCGGTGCGACCGGGGCGCAGCCACTCGCCCATCCGCAGGTGCACCTCGTCGATCGCCGCGCCGGCCTCGGCGAGGGCCGCGACCTCCGCCGGGGACTTGCGGATCCGCAGCTCGCGCAGCACCTCTCCGGCGAGCCGTTGCGCGGCGTCGGGCAGCGCCGCGCGCAGGCCGAGGACCTGCTCGGCCCACATCCGGTCGGCGAGCCCGACCGCCGCGACCGGGCCGCCGAGGGCGGCCACGACCAGGGGGTACGGGTCGGTGCCGTCGGCGTGGTCGACGATGCGCACCCCGGTGTTCGGGGCCGCCTCCGCCGCGGGGCGTTCCAACCTCGGCACGATCAGTGTCGGCTCGCCCTCGGCGGGCAGCACCAGGCAGGTCAGCCGCTCCCCCGCGTGGGCGTCGTACCCGGTCAGGTACCGCAGGTCGGAGCCGGGTGTGAGCAGCAGGGCGTCCAGGCCGGCGGCGGCCGTCGCGCGCTGCGCGGCGAGCAGCCGATCCGGCGGATACAACTCGTCGATTCCCACCCCGTCAGCTTAACGGTCGTTTGGGCAAACCCCCTATTGACACCGACTGACCGGAAATCCATAGATGTTGATTGACTCGGATAGTTAACACTCTTTAAGATTTGGCTGCCTCGAGGCCCACCCGTTCCTGCGTCCCGCACCCCCCGCCCCGCGACAACCCTGCGTGGGCGGGTGTCGTCCCCCGCCCACGGGAAGGCCCCCGATGTCCTCACCACTGCGCCGCGCCCTCGCCGCCGGACTGCTCGCGCTGGCCACCGCCGGCGCCACCCTCACCGTCACCTCCACCGCCGCGCAGGCCGTGGTGCTGCCGAACAACTTCAAGAGCGTCGGCTACCTGCCCTCCTGGGCCGGCAACGTCAACACCATCCAGTACAACAAGCTCACCCACATCAACTACGCGTTCGTGCTGCCCAACAACGACGGCAGCCTGCGCGCCGTGGAGAACCCGAGCAAACTCTCCTCGCTGGTCTCCCAGGCACACGCCAACAACGTCAAGGTGTCGATCGCCGTCGGCGGCTGGAACGACGGCAACGACTCGGCCTTCGAGGCCCTCGCGGCCAACTCCGGCAGCCGGACCACCTTCGTCAACAACCTGGTCAACTTCGTCAACCAGTACAACCTCGACGGCGTCGACATGGACTGGGAATACCCCGACCCGGGCGCCTCGGCGAACAACTACACGGCGCTCATGACGCAGCTCGGCAGCGCCATGCACAGTCGCGGCAAGCTGCTCACCGCCGCCGTGGTCTCCGAGGGCTACTCCGTCGACGGCGTGCAGCCGGCCGTGTTCAACCAGGTCGACTGGCTCAACATCATGGCGTACGACGGCGGCAGCCCGCACTCGAACTACGACTGGTCGATCAACAGCGTCAACCTGTGGAAGTCCCGCGGTCTGCCGGCCAGCAAGGCCGTCCTCGGCATCCCGTTCTACAGCCGCCCCGGCTACTACACCTACTCGGCGCTGGTCGCGCTGGACCCGGCCAACGCCAACCGGGACTGCACCACCGCCGGCGGGGCCCAGCAGTGCTACAACGGCGTCCCGACGGTCAAGCGCAAGACGCAGTGGGCCCTCGCCAACGCCGGCGGCGTGATGAACTGGGAGCTGTCCCAGGACACCACCGGCTCGACCTCACTGGTCAGCGCCATGTACGACACGATCATGGGCGGCACCACCCCGCCGCCGACCGGTCGTACCGGCCGGATCACCGGGATCGGCGGCAAGTGCGTCGACGTGGCCTCGGCCAGCACCGCCAACGGCACCGCCATCCAGCTCTGGACCTGCAACGGCACCAACGCGCAGACCTGGACCGTGGCCAGCGACAGCACGCTGCGCGCCCTCGGCAAGTGCGCCGACATCACCAGCGGCTCCACCGCCAACGGCGCGAAGGTCCAGCTCTGGGACTGCAACGGCAGCGGCGCGCAGGTCTGGCAGGCGCAGTCCAACGGCACGCTGCGCAACCCGCAGTCGAACAAGTGCCTGGACGCCAGCGACAACAGCTCCGCCGACGGCACCCGGTTGCAGATCTGGGACTGCTTCGCCGGCGCCAACCAGCGCTGGACGCTCCCGGCCTGACGCCGCGCCCAGCGGGTCCCCGGACGCAGGCCCCAGGGTCCCCGCCAGCCCGCTGATCAGGCCCCCGGCCGACGCGAAGGCGTCAGC
>NZ_JBEXHP010000116.1:0-16548 GCF_040607895.1 Micromonospora sp. NPDC005220 | reverse complement strand
TCTGGACTCCGTCGTGCCCCGCTCCGCCCTGCGCGCCGGCCTGATCGACCAGGTCAGCCGGGACAACGGCGGCTGACGACGGTCGGGCCGACCGGTCCGGCGTCGCGCTCGGCTGCAGTGGGCGCAGCGCCGTGATGCGCTCGGGCAGCCGGCTCCAGACCTCGGGCGTGTAGAAGTGCCCGCCCGGCAGGCGGGTCGACTCGAACGAGCCGGCGGTCAGCCGGCGCCAGCGGTCCAGATCCTCCGCGTCGATGTCGTCGTCCTCGCCGCGCAGCAGCTGGATCGGCGGACCGACCTGGTCACCGGGCCGGAACTGATAGGTGTCGAGCACCTCGAGGTCCACCCGGAGCACCTCCACCGCCATCCGCAGCAGCTCCGGCTCGTCCCGCACTACCTCGGCGATCTGACCGATAGTGAACATCCAGTCGAGCAGCTCCTCGTCGGTGTTGCCCGGATGGGGCGGAGCGGCCGGCTCGGCCCGGGGGCGGTCGGGCGCGTGCGCGGCCGAGACGACCAGCGTCTGCGGCAAGGCGACCCCGGCCCGCTCGGCGCGCCGGGCCAGGTCGAAGGCGACCCACGCGCCCATGCTGTGGCCCAACAGGACGTACGGGCGGGCCGCGACGCCGGCCAGCGCGGGCAAGGCCCCGCCGAGCAGCTCCTCCCAGCTCCGGGCGAAGGGGACGTCGTAGCGGCCCTCGCGTCCCGGGTAGCAGTACAGCACCAATTCGGTGTCCTCGGGCAGGGCGTCGGCCCACGCCCGGAAGGGCGCCGTGCCGCCTCCGCAGAAGCTGAGGCAGAACAGGGTGCGCGTCGCCTGGGGCCGGGGCCGTGGTCGGAACAGGGGGCCGGGCACGATGAATCCTCTCGACGGCCTTCGATGTCATCGGGAATGTACCGGCACCGGCCCGGCGGCCGCTGCGCCGACGCAAATATTTGATTCACCCAGGCGCGACCGGCTGCGGACTAGTGACGCAAAAGTGGCGGGCGAGTGGCCGCGGCGGTGGCCGACGAGTCGCCGCCGACCCCGGCGGTCCGATTCTCCCGGCAATTCCGGCGAACCGGGGGATCGCCGTGAGGATACGCAACGCGATATTGAATTCTCCTCAATGCGAAGTCTCGAACGCGGATCCGAGGTGGTTTCCGGAAATCCTTGTCAGGCCGATTCCCGGACCCCTAGATTCGGCCCGAATTCTGATTGCCGAAGGTAAACTGACGATGCGCGGTGTAACCGGATGAACGGCTATGACTGGCTCCTCGACCAGCTGGAACGCCGGCAGGCACGGTTCCGGCTGATGGACCACACGCCGGAGGGCCGCACGGACCTCGCGAGCGTCCTGCGCCGGCACTCCCTCGCCCAGGCGGCCAAGAGCCTGGTCGTCCGGGTCGCCACCGGGCGGCGGTCCCGGCGGTACCTCTTGGCGGTCGTGCCCGGTGACCGCAAGGTCGACCTCGACGTGCTGCGGGAGCTGTACGCGGGCACGGAAGCGGCGTTCGCGACGCGTGAGGTGGCCGAGCGGCTGGCTGGCAGCGTCAGCGGGTCGGTGATGCCCTTCGCCCGGCACCCCGAGCTCAACCTGGTGGTGGACCCGGAACTGCTCGTACACGACGAGATCTTCTTCAACGCGGCCCGGCTCGACCGGTCGGTGGCCCTGGTCACCGACGACTACGTGGCGATGGCCGAGCCGCAGGTGCACCCCATCGTTCAACTGCCCCTCGCCTAGAGCCACCCAGCCCGAAGGATGACCGGATGAACGTCGGCGCCCCCCGCACCGCACCCAGGGAGAACATCTGCGCGAACGGCTGGCTGCGCCGATACCGCGCGACCACCGGCGTCCGGCGCAGACTACTGGTCCTGCCGCACGCGGGAGGTTCGGCCGGATTCTTCCACACCTGGGGCGCCGCTTTCGACAGCAGCACGGAGGTCCTGGTCGCGCGTTATCCGGGACGGCACGACCGGCTGGCCGACCCCTGCATCACGACGATGAGCGAGCTGGCCGACCGGGTGACCGAGGCGATTCTGCCGTTCCACGACGTGCCGCTGTCGGTCTTCGGGCACAGCATGGGGGCCTCGCTCGCCTACGAGCTGGCCCTGCGGCTGGGGCGGCGGCACGGGAGCCGTCCGGCGGCGCTGCACGTGTCGAGCCGCAAACCGCCGCACCGGCTGACCCCGCGGGCCCTGCAGGAACAGGGCGACGAGGCGCTGATCGAGGAGATGCGCCGGCTCGGCGGCACCGACGAATCGGTCCTCGGGGATCCGGAACTGCGCGAGATCGTCCTGCCGGCCATCCGCGCCGACTTCACGATCGTCGGAACCTACGGGCCGCGCGCCGCCGAGCCGGTCGGCTGTCCCGTTTACGCGTACATCGGGGACGACGACGGGGGCATCTCGGTGGCGGACATGGCGGCGTGGTCCGACGTCGCGGTCGGCGGCTTCGAGCTCGACGTGCTGCCCGGAGGGCACTTCTACCTCGTCGAACAGCAGGAGCCGATGGTCCGTTTGATCGCCGCGCGCCTATCCGATTGATCGACTCCAGGCAAGGTCAGGATCGATTCCCAGGACCGCTGTGGAGCCTTTGATGTGACCTGTCACCGGCCCCGCCACCGGTCCTACATTTTTGCGAGATCCGCAGGGCCGGCCGTTCGAGCTGGGCGACCGGTCAGCGTGAGGCGGCGGATAAAGGAGGATGAGGATGGATAATGGTTGACCTGGTTCTTCGGTCTGCCACAGACCCCCGTACCGCCAAGCTGCCAGCGGCGCGACGTCAGGGGGCGCCGACGCCCGTCGCGTCCGGGCCGGCCGGGCCGTCGGTGACCTACGACCTTCCGATACCCCCGGCCGTCAGCGCGGCAACGACCCGTCTCGCGGCCGGCCTGGCAGTCCCGCTGTCCACCCTGTTCCTGACGGTCCACGCGCGAGTGCAACGGGCCCTCACGAACGAGCAGCACGTGGTGACCCTGGTCCACCCCGAGGACGAGCCGGACGCCGCCGCGCTGCACTGCCGGCTCGACATCACCGACGGATCCTGGCGTACGGCAGTGCGACGCATCCAGGAACAGCTGACGGCCGGCTTCCCGAACGTCGACGACACACCGGTGCCGGCGGGGCTGCCGTACCTCAGCGTGGCCGAGTTGTCGCCGCGGTCGGGCGACCTGGCCCGGCGGTCGGCCGACGCGCTGCTCGACGCGCAGCTGCTCAGCACCGGGACCGACATGTGGATCCGGGTCTCGTGCCGCCAGCCGGGCGCCGACGCGCCGCTCGCCGCGCGGCTCGCCGGCTACTACGGCCGGGCCCTGGCGGCGCTGGCCGAGGACCCCGACGCCGAGCATCAGCTGCTGGGCCTGGTCGGTGAGGCCGAGTTCGAGTACCAGACCGAAGGCCTCGCCGGGCCGGACCGTGAGGTGCCGGACCAGCGGTTCCATCAGATCTTCGAGGCGTACGCCCGCAGCCAGCCCGACGCGGTGGCGGCCGTTTGCGGCGACCGGTCGATCACGTACGCGGCGCTGAACCGGCGGGCCAACATGATCGCGCACGCGCTGCTGGCCCACGGGACCGCCGCGGAGGACGTCGTCACCGTGGTGACCCACCGCGACCTCGACTGGCTGGCGGCGGTCATCGCCGTCTTCAAGGCCGGCGCGGCCTACCTGCCGATCGAGCCCGGGTTTCCGCCCGAGCGCATCGCGACAACGCTCGAGCAGAGCGACTGCCGCATCGCCCTGACCTCCGCTGTGGCCCGGCCGAACCTTGCCGCCGCCGGCGCGCAGCTTCCGCGGTTACGCACGCTCGACCTGGACGACGACGCCGAGTTCGGCGCGCGCCCGACCGGCGATCCCGGGCTCGACATCAGGGCCGACCAACTCGCGTATCTCTACTTCACCTCGGGTTCCACCGGGCGTCCGAAGGGCGCGATGTGCGAGCACGGCGGGATGATGAACCACCTGCTGGCCAAGATCGACGATCTCGACATCCGGCCGGGTCAGGTGGTCGCCCAGACGGCGCCCCAGTGCTTCGACATCTCGCTCTGGCAGCTGGTCTCGGCGCTGTTGGTCGGCGGGCGCACACTCATCGTCGAGCAGGACGTCATCCTCGACATCCCGCGTTTCCTGGACACGATCGTCGCCGGCGAGGTGGAGACGCTGCAGGTCGTCCCCTCCTACCTGGAGATGCTGCTGACCAACCTGGAGGAGCAGCCGCGCTCGCTCGGCCGGCTGCGGCACGTGTCGGCCACCGGCGAGGCGCTGAAGTGGGAGCTCACGTCGCGCTGGTTCCGGCAGTTCCCGGACATCAAGCTGGTCAACGCGTACGGGCTGACGGAGACCTCCGACGACACCAACCACGAGGTGATGGACCGGGCGCCGGCGGACGGCCGGGTGCCCCTGGGCTCCGCGGTGAACAACGTCCGGGTGTACGTGGTCGACGAGAACCTCAATCTCGTCCCCCTGGGCGCACCGGGCGAAATCGTCTTCTCCGGGGTCTGTGTCGGCCGGGGGTACATCAACGACGAGGCGCGTACCCGCCAGGCCTTCGTGACGGACCCCTTCCGCGCCGACACCAGGCTGTACCGCTCCGGTGACTTCGGACGCTGGCTGCCCGGCGGCAAGCTGGCCTTCCTCGGCCGGCGGGACGCCCAGGTGAAGATCCGCGGGTTCCGCATCGAGATCGGCGAGATCGAGAATGAGCTGCTCCGCCTGCCCGGCCTGCGGGACGCAGCGGTCGTGGTCGTCGGTTCGGGCGAAAGCGCCCAGCTGGCCGCGTTCTACAGTTCGGCCGAGGAGACGGACGGCGAGGACATCCGGGCCGCGCTCGCCGCCCGGCTGCCCAGGTACATGGTGCCGACCCTGATCCATCGCCTGGCGGCCCTGCCGACCAACGCCAACGGCAAGCTGGACGGCAAGGAGCTCGTCCGCGTAGCCGAGACGCTCACCGCCCAGCGCGACGGTCACCGACCGGCGCGGACCCCACACGAGAAACGGCTCGTGGCCGCCTGGGCCGCGGCCCTGCGCGTGCCGGAGGACCAGATCAGCCGGGACGACCATTTCTTCGAGCGAGGCGGCACCTCGCTCTCCGCCATCAAGATGATCGCGGACCTTGGTCGTCCCTTCACTCTCAACGAACTCACCACCCACCCGGTCCTGTCGGATCTCGCCCCTCTGTTGGACCGAAGCTGAACAGGAGTATGGATGACACGGGAACAACGTCCCATGCCCTTCGCCGTCATCTCCGGGGCGCAGGTCGCCCGGGCGCTGACCGGTCGGGAGGAGGCCGTGGCCGAGCTGATCGAGGCGACCTACCGGATGCACGGGGCCGCCGATACGGTGAACCCGCCGTCGTACTTCCTGCGCTTTCCGGAACGGGACAACGCGCGCATCATCGCGCTGCCGACGGCCGTCGGCGGCAGCCGGCCGCTGGCAGGGCTGAAGTGGATCTCGAGCTTCCCGGACAACCTGTCGCTCGGTGTCCCGCGGGCCTCGGCGGTGCTCATTCTTAACGACCGCGGCACGGGCTACCCGGTCGCCTGCCTGGAGGCGTCGATCATCAGCGCCTCCCGTACCGCCGCGTCGGCCGCGGTGGCCGCTGACTGGCTCACCCGCCGCAACGGCCGCCCGCGCCGGATCGGGTTCCTCGGCACCGGGCTGATCGCCCGCTACACCCACACCTACCTGGCCGGCACCGGCTGGGCCTTCGACGAGGTTGGCGTGCACGACCTCATTCCGGAGTACGCCGACGGCTTCCGGCAGTACCTGCAACGGTCGGACAGCGGACCGGTGACCATCCACGAGAGCGCCGAGAGCCTGATCCGCTCCAGCGATCTGGTCGTGTTCGCCACCACCGCCGGCACGCCGCACGTCACCGACCCGTCCTGGTTCGACCACAACCCGATCGTCCTGCATCTCTCGCTGCGCGACGTGAGCACCGAGGTGATCCGGAGCGCCCACAACATCGTGGACGACGTGGAGCACTGCCTGCAGGCGAACACCTCTGTGCACCTTACCGAGCAGGAAACCGGCAGCCGCGACTTCATCGACGGCACGCTCTTCGATGTCATGACCGGCCGGACGGCGCCGCACACGGGCGACCGGCCCACCATCTTCTCCCCGTTCGGCCTCGGGGTCCTCGACCTCGCGCTCGGCGGGGACATCCACGACAACCTACGGCAGAGCGGCGAGTTGCTCACCGTCGACGACTTCTTTCACGACCTGAGTCGGTACGGCGGCGACGAGCCCGGCCGCCAACGGTGACAGAGGAGTCTCGTGCCGATCATCACCGCACCCCACCACTTCAACGTCGACGACCTCTACATCGATCTGCGCTCGGTGCTGGACCTGCCGCTCCACCTCAAATGCGAGGGCTTCAACTTCGCGGGCTCCATCAAGCTGAAGGCCGCCCGGGAGATGGTGGAGGCTGCTGAGCAGGACAAGCTGCTGTCCCCGGGCTCCGTGCTCGTGGAGTCGTCCTCCGGCAACCTCGGTGTGGCTCTGAGTATCATCGCCGCCAGCAAGGGCTACGAGTTCGTGTGCGTCACCGACGCCCGCTGCAACCTCGCGACCCGGCAGCTGATGGAGGCCCTGGGCGGGCGCGTCACCATCGTCACCGAACCGCACCCAAAGGACGGCCTGCTCGGCGCACGGCTCGCCTACGTCCGGTCGCTGTGCGCCTCCGACGACCGCTACGTCTGGCTCAACCAGCACGCGAACCCGAACAACTGGCGGGCCCACCAGCGGACCACCGCGCCGGCCATCGCGGGTATGTTCCCGCAGCTCGACGTCCTGTTCGTCGGCGCCGGCACGACCGGGACGCTGATGGGGTGCGGCCGCTACTTCAAGGAGCACCGGCCCGAGGTGCGGATCGTGGCGGTCGACAGCGTCGGCTCGGTCACGTTCGGCGGGCCGGCCGGACCGCGGATGATTCCGGGCCTCGGCACCGGGATCCAGCCGCCCATCTTCTCGATGGCCTACGTCGACGACGTCGTGTACGTGCCGGAGCGCGACACCGTTCAGCTCTGCCACCAGCTCGCCCAGCGGGGATTCCTGCTCGGCGGGTCGACGGGCACCGTAGTCAGCGGCGCGCGGGAGTGGCTGGCCCGCCACCACCAGGGGGAAGAGACCAACGCCGTCGCCATCGCGCCCGACCTCGGCGAGCGCTATTTGGACACGGTGTTCCAGCACAGCTGGATCCAGGACGTGTACGGCCCGGACGTGCTGGAGAACCGCATCGAGGTCGTCGAGGGCGGCGCGCCCTTCTGAGCCCGGGCCGGCCCGGACCGGCGCAATTGAATGTTGAAAACGGTATGGGCCGCGCCCGCGGGTCTCATTACCGTTGCTGAATTTCGGGCACGAGCATCGCGGATGCCGGACATCAATCTTGTTGAAGTGTGGTTGTTGAGAAGGCGTCAGGTCCGTAGGAATAATGGCGGGCGCCGGAATGGCCCCGCGACAACCGTGAGGATGAGGAGAGTCAGATGACCGCGCCGGCCCAGGAGCGTTTCGCTCGTATTAAGGAAATCGTCTGTGACGTGCTCGAACTCGACGAGGACGAGGTCACCGAGGAAAGCCTGTTCAAGGAGGAGCACGACGCCGACTCGCTGCGTGCGATCGAGATTCTGGCGTCGCTCGAGAAGGCCTTCAAAGTGGACATCGACCAGGCCGAGCTGAGCCGGATGGTGAATTTGAAGGGCGTGTACGAGGTGGTTTCCGAGTCGGCCGGCTGGAAGTAACACTTCATACGTCTAAAAGGCGCCATCCCACGGGCCGGCGCCGGTCTGGAGAGATATGTCTGAACGCATTCCGGCCGCCGCCCCGGCGGCGACCGCTGACCGCGTGGTGCTCACCGGGTTCGGCCTGTTTTCTAGTATCGGCGTCGGCGCGGACGAGTTCACGGCCGGTTTGCGAGCGGGCCGCAGCGGCGCGCGTCCCATCACCGTTTTCGACACCGAGGGTTTCGCCCACGCCAACGGCTGCGAGATCGTCGGCTTCGAGCCGGAAAAGTGGATCCGCAACCTCCGGGTGGAGGAACTCGGCCGGGCGACCCGCTTCTCCGTCGCGGCGGCCCGCATGGCCGTCGAGGACGCCGGTTTCGACCTGGACGCGCTCCGGCGGCAGCGGGGGCTCGTCTCAATCGGGACCACCGACGGCGAGTCGTACGACCTCGACCAGCTGGTCGGGGAGGACGTCGCCGGAGGTCCGGAGGCGATGAACCCGACGGCCGCCCGCCGCGTCCCGGCCAACCGCCTGTCCCTGGCGGTGGCGCAGGAGCTGGGCCTGAGCCGGGTGGAGGCCTCGACCATCGCCACCGCGTGCGCGGCGGGGAACTACGCGATCGGGTACGGGTACGACGCGGTGCGGTCCGGCGAGGTCGACTTCGCCCTCTGCGGCGGTGCCGACGCGATGTGCCGCAAGACGTTCACGGGCTTCTATCGGCTCGGAACGATCGCACCCGACTGCTGCCGGCCCTTCGACAAGGACCGCAAGGGCATCCTGACCGGCGAGGGCGCCGGCGTCCTGGTGCTGGAGCGGCTGAGCTCGGCCCTCGCCCGCGGCGCCCGGATCTACGCCGAGGTGCTCGGCTACGGCCTCAACTGCGACGCGTACCACCAGGTCGCACCCAACCAGGCGAGCGTGGCCCGCTGCATCCAGCTGGCCCTGGACAACGCCGGCGTGAAGCCGGGCGAGGTCAGCCTGATCTCCGCCCACGGCACGGGCACCAAGGCCAACGACGTCACCGAGACCCGCGCCATCCGCGAGGTCTACGGCGACAGCGTGCCCCGCACGGTCTCGCTGAAGTCCATGCTCGGCCACACGATGGGCGCGGCCAGCGCGCTCGCGGCGATCGCGTCGTCGCTGGCGATCACCCACAAGTTCGTGCCGCCGACGATCAACCACCGGGAGACCGATCCCGAGTGCGAGATCGACTGCGTGCCCAACACCTCGCTCGATGTGGACGTCCGGATCGTCCAGAACAACGCCCTGGCCTTCGGCGGCAACAACTCCGTTGTGATCTTCGGCCGCTACGACGGACCCCGCTGATGAGGATTCCCGTCACCGGCCTCGGGGCGATCGCCGCCAACGGCACCGATCCGGATCAGATCTTCAAGAGCCTCTGTACTGGGCAGGGCGGCCCGGAGCACCTGCGGGGCTTCGATCGGCGCCGGTTCACCGCGCAACGCCTGTTCGAGATCGACGACCGGGGACCGGACGGCGACCGTCCCCTGCGGGCGACCGCGTTCCTGCTCGAGGCGATCAGCCAGGCGCTGGCCGACGCCGGTCTGGGCGACGACCTCGGCGACGTGCCCATGCTGGTCGGCACCGGCCTGCGCGAGCTGCGCTCGGTGGAGCTCTGGCATCGCGACGGCGCGGAGTTTCGCCTGGAGGAGCTGCACTTCGGGACGGCCCTGCGCGAGCGATTCAACGCCTTCGACACGCACACGTTCTCCAACGCGTGCTCCGCGTCGCTATACGCGCTCGCCCTCGGGGCCGACCTGATCGACTGCGGTGACGCCGACACCGTGGTGGTGGCCGGCGTCGACACGGTGACCGAGAGCATGTTCGGACTGGCCGACCGCGTCCAGCCGCATCCGCCGGAGAGCGTGCGGCCGTTCGACAGCGGGCGACAGGGCACGATCCTCGGCGACGGCGCGGCCGCCGTCGTGCTTCAGCGCCCGGACACGGTACGCGACCCGGCCGCGGTGCACGGCTGGATCCGCGGGGTCAGCGCCAACTGCGACGCCTACCATCCGACCGCGCCGAGCCTGGAAGGGGTGACCGCGGCGATCGCACAGGCGCATGCCCGCAGCGGGCTCGGCCCGGACGACGTCGACCTCGTGCTGCTGCACGGAACCGGCACGGCGCTGAATGATCCGGTCGAGGCGACCGCCCTGCGGCAAGCGCACGGCGCGTCCGCAAATCGCCCGCTGATGACCGCGATCAAGGCGCTGACCGGGCACACGAGCGGCTCGGCGGGCCTGATGAGCTGCATGGTGGCGCTCAAGGCGCTCCGCGAGGGCACGGTGCCGCCGGTGGCCGGGCTCACCGACCCCATTCCGGAGACGGCCGGTTTCCGGCTGGTCCGTCCGGAGGCGGCGCGCGAGACCCTCGACGTCGCCCAGGTCCACGGATTCGGCTTCGGCGGGATCAACGCGGTCGCGATCCTGCAGGGCCCACGATGACCGCGGTCACCGGCTACAGCCTGGTCCTGCCGGGCGCGCCCGCCCCCGCCGACCTGTTCTCCGCCGGCTACGGCCGGGAAACGGACCGCGAGCCGGTCGACCCGGCGGCCCGGCTCGGCCGCAAGGGGCTGCGCTACAAGGATCGCGCGACCCAGCTCGCCCTGTGCGCCGCCCAGGACGCCCTCGCCGACGCCGGCCTGCTGGCCGGGGGCGAGCTGACCGCGGCCGCGTCCGACGTCGCCGTCGTGGTCAGCTCGAACCTGGGCAACGTGGACACGGTCTGCAGGGTGGCCGGCACCATCGCCGCCGAGTCGGCGCGGGCGGTCAGCGCGATGGACACCGCCAACGCCTCGAGCAACATCGTCGCCTCCGAGGTCGCCATCCGGTTCGGCCTGCGCGGACCCAACGTGATGCTCTGCAACGGGGCCACCTCCGGTCTCGACGCGATCGGCTGGGGAGTCCGGATGCTGCGGGCCGGCCGGGCGCGGCACGTGCTCGTCGTCGGGGTCGAGCCGGCCAACGACGTCGCCCGGCGTCTCGCCCGGGCCGATCGTGTCGTGGATGGCGGCGCCGCGCTGGTGCTGGAGATGCCGGAGACCGCGAGCGCGCGGTCGGCGCGGGCCAAGCTGCACGTGCGGCGCTACCTCCGGACCGGATCGGTGCCGGAGTGCCTGGACCGGCTGGGCGCGACCGCCGGCCAGGCGTCGGAACTGGTCCTCGGGCCGGAGGGCCCGGACGGCGCCGGGGAAGCCGCCCACGACCTCAGCCGGACCCTGGGCCGCTGCTCCGGGGCGCTGGGCGTGCTCCAGGCAGTGGCGGCCATCGGCTGGTTCTCGACGATAACGGACGCGTCCGCACCCGTCCTCGGTGTCTGTGGCGGTGGCACCGATGACGCCAGCGCCGGCGTCGTGCTCGTCCGGCCGGCCGAGGCGTCCCGGTGAGCGCGACCGGCCGGATCCGGCTCCGCTGTCTGCGTCCGGCGGTCGAAGGCGCGACACCGGCCCGCCGGGTGCTCCTGCTGCACGGCCTGGGCAACAGTTCAGGAGTGTGGCGGGCCACCACCGAACGCTGGAACCCGGGCACCGAGGTGTGGTCGGCGGACCTGCCCTGGTGCGCCGACGGCTCGCCGGCCTGGTGCCATGAGCCGACCGCGCTGCAGGACGTGAGCGACGCCCTGGACCGGCTCCCCGTGCGCCCGGACGTCGTCGTTGGACACTCGTTCTCCGCGAACCTGCTGCTCGAGCTGCTGAGCTCGCTACGGGCCGGCGGCGACGACATCGGCACCCGGTACGGGGTGCGGGCGATCGCCCTCGTCTGTCCCTTCTACCGCCGCTCGCCTGCGGACTTCCACTGGGAGGGGCTGCCCGGCATGCTCGGCAACTTCGAGCGGACCATCCAGCGGGGGATTGCCCAGCACGCCCGGCGCGAAATCGCCGCGGACGTCGCCGACCACATCACCCGCAAGATCCTGGACCGCATCGGGCCGTACGGCTGGCTGCGGTTCCTCGAGCTGTACGCCCGGACCCCCTGGCTGCGGACCGATCTCATCGACGTCCCAAGCCTCGTGATGATCGGGACGCGGGACGACACCGCGCCACCGGCCGAGGGCGTGGCGCTGGCCGAGGACCTGCCCGCGGGCCGCCTGATCGAGGCCGCCGGCTGCGGTCACTTCCCGATGATCGAGGACCCGGGCCCGTTCGTCGAGGCCGTCGAGGCGGTGCCTCTGCAGCCCGGGCTCGCGGTCTCTGCCCGCACGTCGCAACTACCCCTGGGAGCCCCGTCATGAACGCCGTATCCGCCGAAGCCGTGGCGGCGCTGCTCACCGCACCGACGACCACGACCCTCCGGCCGTTGCTCGAGGGCAACAACATCAGCTTCGCGCTGGGCTTCAAGCACGTCAGCTATCTGGTCGAAGCGGCGGTGGTGGATCACTTCCGGCAGTCCGGGATTCCCGTGGGGGAGCTGTACCTCACCTACGCGCTGGGCTTCGACATCGTCGACATCGCCACCCGGCTGGGCGGCTTCCTCGCGGTCGACGACCTGGTCGAGGGCGAGGTCACCCCGGCCGGCAAGCCGGGCGACGAGGCGCTGACGTTCAAGGTCGCGCTGTACGTCGAGCGGGACGGCGCCCGGACCCGCGCGGTGACCTCGAAGGTGCGGGTGGTGCTGCGGCTCGACGGGTACACCAAACCGCTCGTGCCGGTGCCGGCGGAGCTGGCGCCCTACACGGCGGAGCGCCTCGCCGTGGCCGAGCCGACGGCCTTGCCGGTCGCGCCGGCGGCGCCGAGCGCCGCGGCCGGGGGCCGGGGTGTTACCGGCCAGGACCCGGTGCTGGCGGAGCTCACCCGCGGCGCCAACGCCTTCGGCTGGCGGTGGCGGATTCCCTACTTCTACTGCCACTTCAACGAGCGGATGCAGATGTCGGGCTTCCTGCGCGTGATGGAGGAAGTGGTCGACCTCTTCCTGGCCGACCGGGGGCTGTCCATCAAGCAGGTGCTCGACCAGAAGAACTGGATCCCGGTCGTCACCCAGTCGGCCGTCGAGCTGCTCGACGAGGTCCGGATGGAGGAGGAGCTCTACACGGTCTACACCGTCGAGGAGGTCCTCAAGAGTCTGCTCTACACCTCGCGCATGGACTGCTACGTGGTCCGTGACGGCGAGCTGGTGCAGACGGCCACGGGCCGGATCACTCACGGATACGTCACCGAACGCGAGCAGAACGACTGGGTCATGGCTGACCTCGACGAGGACACCGTGCGCCGGCTGCTCAACACCTACACCACGTCCGCCTGACGGCAGGCCAAGGAGGCGATGTCGATGAAGACCACGCAACGCAGGCATCCCGTCATCACCCGGTGGTCTGCGATGACGCCGTACGGGATGGGCCGGGAGGCCTTCGCGGACGGCGTCGCGGGCCGGCGCGAGAGCGTCGGCGTGATCGACACCGAGCGGTGGCGCGGACCCTCCCGGCGTGCCGGTCTCGTGCCGGGGTTCGAGGTGCGCGACGTGCTGGGCAAGAAGGGGACCAGGTCGATGGACCGGGTGACCGGGCTCGCCGTCGCGACGGTGGGCGATCTGCTGGAGCGCGACAAGGAAGGTGACCGGGTGGTCGCCGGCGCCGGCACGGCCCTGGTGCTGGGCACGACCACCGGCAGCGCCCAGAGCATGATGGACTTTACCCGGACGTCCCTGACCGGCGAGAAGCCCTATCACGTGGACCCGGCGCTCATGCCGAACGCCGTCATGAACTGCGCGGCGGGTCAATGCGCGATCTGGTATCAGCTCAAGGGCCCCAACACGACCCTGGCCGGCGGCCGGGTCGCGGGTCTGCTGGCGCTGAAGTACGCCGGTCGGCTGATCGCGTCGAATCGCGCGACCACGGTGCTGTGCGGCGCCGCGGAGGAGTTCTCGGACAGCCGGGCCTGGCTCGACTGGCACGCCCGTCCCGCCGATGCCGGCACCGAGCTCGGCGAGGGGTGCGGCATGCTCCTGCTCGAGTCGGCGCCCGAGACCCGTGACCCCGTCCGCGGGCAGGGCGAGGTGCTGGCCGTGGAAAGCCGCGTCTGCCTGGCCGGCGACTTCGCCGGCGCCCTGGCCGGCTGCCTGCAGGACGCCTGCGACGAGGCCGGGGTGCGGGCCGAGGACATCTGGGCGATCTCCACCAGCGGGGTGGGCGGCGCCATCGAGGCCCAGGAGAAGGGCTTCCTGCACGCGACGTTCGGTCCGCAGACCCTGAGTCGGATCCCGGACCTGTCTCTGATCGGCGACACCGGCGCCGCCTCCGGGGCGTTGCAGGTGGCCGCCCTGCTCAGCCTGGGCGAGCGCGACGCCGACTCCGCCGGGCGGGTCGTCGCGGTCAGCTCGGTGGACCGCAACGGCGCCGTGGCGGTCGCCCTGCTGCGGCTGCTGGGCGCCTGACCCCTCGTCGGCCCCCGACCTCGAAAGAAGCGGCAACAATCATGGTGAGTCCCCTCCTCGCGCGACCCCGCGTGGTCAGTCCGGTCGAGGCCGGCCCGGGCGGTGACGGTTTCCGGGGCACCTGCACGGTGGCCGTCTCCCCGGACGAGCCGGTCTTCGCCGGTCACTATCCCGGCTTCCCGATCCTGCCGGGTGTCTGTGTGGTGCAATGCGTGCACGAAGCGGCCGCGATGCTGCCGCCGGCCGGCGCCGGCCGGCTCGACCTGGCCGCGATCACGTCGACGCGCTTCGTGGGGGCGGTCTTCCCCGGCGACGACATCACGGTGGACCTCGCCTGGAAGCGGGGCGACGGCTTCTGGGCCTGCACCGCGAAGGCGTACACGGACCGCGGCGAGGCCGCCCACGTCCGGCTTTGCTACACCGACGGAGGTGCCGCATGACGGCCCCGATCGACGTGCTGGCGGCGCTGCCCCACCGCTACCCGATGCTCCTGGTGGACCGGGTGGCCGAGGTAGCCCCGGGCCGGCACATCCGGGCGCTCAAAGCGGTCACGCTCAACGAGCCGTGGTACGCCGCAAGCGTGCCCGGGTCCCCGGCGGACCTCGCCTATCCGCAGGTGCTGCTGGTCGAGTCCTGGGGACAGGCGGCGGGCCTGCTCGCGAACGTCTCGTTTCCCACCGAGCCGGGGCAGGTGATGCTCTTCGGCTCGATGTCGGACGTCACCTTCGGCCGGCCGGTCCGGCCCGGGGACGTGATCGAGCACGACGCGCGGGTGCTGAAGTCGCTGGGCGACACGGTGGTTTTCGAGGGTTCCAGCCGAGTGGGCGACGACGAGGTGCTCGGTGTCGGCCGGATGGTGATGGCGATGCGCCCGGCGGCGGTGCTGCGCCCGGATGCCCTTGCGGGCAGTGAGACTAGGAGTTGACGTGAACCAGCAACGACGGGTCGCCATGGTCAGCGGTGGTTCCCGGGGCATCGGCCGGGCTGTGGCCCTGGAACTGGCCCGGGACGGCTACGACGTCAGTTTCTGCTACCGCTCGGACGAGCAGGCGGCCGGCGAGCTCGAGAAGTCGCTGACCGAGATCGGGGCACGGATGCTCGCGGTCCGGGCCGACGTCGTGGACCCGGAAGCGGTCCGCTCGTGGGTCTCCCGGACCGAGTCCGCGCTGGGCCCGATCGATCTGGTGGTCAACTCGGCGGGCATCACCCGCGACAAGCCGCTGCTCATGATGACCGACGACGAGTGGCACTCGGTGCTCGACGCCAACCTCGACGGCGTCTACAACGTCTGCCGCGCCGCCGTGTTCGGCATGATGAAGCGCAAGTCCGGATCGATCATCAACATCTCCTCGGTGTCGGGTGTTTACGGCAATCCGACACAGACCAATTACTCCGCCTCGAAGGCCGGGATCATCGGATTTTCGCGAGCGCTGGCCAAGGAGGTCGGGCGGTACCAGATCCGGGTCAACGCCGTCGCACCCGGATTCATCGACACGGACATGACCTCTGGACTGAGCGACAAGGCCAAGCAGAACGCCCTCGCGCAGATTCCGCTGGGCCGGCTGGGCCGGGCCGAGGAGGTCGCCGGTCTGGTCAGCTACCTGGCCTCGGACCGGGCCGCATACATCACCGCGGCGGTCCTGCAGATCGACGGCGGCATCACCATCTGACAAATCCTAAGGGAGGCCGTCGTGGCCGTACGCAAGCAACCCCGATGGTACTTCTCGTTGCGCAGCCCGTATTCGTGGTTCGCGTACCGGGAGCTGGTCGAGAACCACCCCGACGTGCTCGCGAGCATCGAGTGGATCCCGTACTGGGAGCCGAACCCGCAGACCCAGCTCCGCCTCGAGCAGGCGGGTGTCGAGCTGCCGATCGCGGAGATGTGCCGCGCGAAGAACTTCTACATCCTGCAGGACACCCGGCGCTGGGCGCAGGCCCGGGGCTGGACGATGAACTGGCCGGTCGACCGGGATCCCGTCTGGGAGGTCGCGCACCTCGGCTACCTGGTGGCGGCCGACGCGGGCAAAGGTTCTGAGTACGTCGCCGCCGCCTACCGGGCACGCTGGCACGACTCGCGGGACCTCTCCGACCGCTCGACGATCGCCAAGATCGCCCGCGAGCTCGACCTGGACCCGGACGCCGTGGCGAACGCCTGCGACAACCCGGAGATTCAGGCCCGCGGTCTGGCCCTGCTCACCCGGGCCGCCGACGACGACGCCTTCGGTGTTCCGTTCTTCGTGGTGAAGCGGCAGAAGTTCTGGGGTGTGGAACGGGTGGCGGCCTTCGTGGCCGCGGTGCGGGAGGCCATGCCGGCCGAGGCGGTCGAGGTGCTCGAGCCCCGCGGGCCGATGCCGTTGGCGCTGGCGGGTGGACGGACCGCGGATCTCGGCCACGCCGGCGGCTGCGGCTGAGACCCACCGGCATACGAGTCGAGCGGGCGGGGCCCCAACCGCGGGGTTGCCCGCCGGCC